>JBDKFF010000204.1:0-3486 GCA_039798865.1 Bacteroidota bacterium | reverse complement strand
GGATACAGTCCCGAAGGCTGGGATGTCTTTTTAAAGACTGCTTTGAAGCACGGATTTAGCCAAGAAATTATCGAGAAGGCGGGTTTGGTGACCAATAAAAACGATGAGGGTAAGGTCTATGATCGTTTCCGAAATCGAGTTATTTTCCCCATTCACAGTGTCGCCGGGAAGGTCATCGCCTTTGGGGCGCGGATTTTAAAATCGGATGCGAAGAATCAGGCCAAATACCTGAATTCACCCGAGACGGTCGTTTATCACAAGTCGGCAACCCTCTACGGCATCGCCCAAGCGAAAAATGAAATTCGCCAAAAAGACGTTTGTTATTTGGTAGAAGGTTATACCGATGTGATCTCCTTGCATCAGGCAGGCATTAAAAATGTCGTGGCCTCATCGGGTACATCCTTGACGATTGAGCAGATTAAACTTATTGGTCGTTTTACGAATCACGTTACCGTGCTTTACGATGGTGACTCTGCGGGAATCAAGGCTGCCTTGCGTGGAATGGACTTGATTTTGGAAGAGGGCTTGCAAGTGAATCTGGTGGTTTTCCCGGAAGGGCAGGATCCTGATTCCTTTGTTCGTTCCATTGGTTCTGAGGCCTTTATCGAATACATTCAGAAAGAGGCCCGGGATGTGATTTCCTTTCAGGCAAATCTTTTCATGAAGGAAGCGGGGGATGATCCCTTCAAGAAATCGGAATTAATTAAGGAAATGGTTCAGAGTATTTCCAAGATTCCGGATGCCATTCAACGGAGTTTATTCATCCAAAAAACGTCTCAATTGATGCGTTTGGAGGAAGATGTGTTGTTGGCCGAAATGAATAAACTTCATTTCAAGAAGGCCCAGCAAAAAGCCATGCCGACCATCTCGCCTCAAAATGAAGCGGAAATACAGGCTTTATTTGAGCCAGGTCCTGAGGTGGATGCACCCTTGGAGATTCAGAATTTGGCCTATTACCAGGAATTGGAATGCATGCGTTTATTGGTGAATTATGGCCACATGGAGATTAGTCCGGAGAAGGCACCTGGGGTGAGTTTATTGCAATATCTTTTACACGAGCTGGAGGAGGTACAATTTCAAACACCTTTGTTTCAAGGTATCATGGAGACTTGTCGCTCGGAATTCGCTCGTGGCGTGATTCCGGAGCCGTCCTATTATTTGCATCATCCGGAGGAGGAGGTACAGCGTTTTGCGATTGATGCCTCTTCGGATAAGCATACTTTGTCAACGGTTTGGCGCGATCGTCATGAGATTCGTGTCAAAAAGGATGAGGAATTATTGGAAGATTTTGCTTACAAGAACATCCTTCGATTACGTAAGGTCTACAATGATCAACACATTCAGGATGTGATGGAGCGGATGGAGAAGTACGAGGGAGATCCGAATGACATGAACGACTTATTGGTTGAATTCATCCAATTGAAGGAAATTCAGAAAAATATTTCGCAGGAATTAGGCACGGTTGTCGAAAAATAGCTATTTTCGTCTTGTTACTATGAAAAGAATTCTATCCATCATGCTATTGTTCGTGCTCCTGTATCAGGCGGGCGGCTTTGCGTTGCGTTTTATTGCGCAGGATTCGGATTCATTTGTGGCAGGGGAGACGGTGATCGTTGAAATGCCGATATCCTTGCCTTATTCAACCGATTGGCAGGCCCCACAAGAAGTTTCTGGAGAGATTCGTCAGGGAGATAATTTCTATCAAATGAAAGACCAACAGGTCATTGATGGTAAATTGGTGACGACTTTGGTGGCCGACCAAAATGCCCGTGATCGCTTTTTTGATTTGGCTGCTCAGGTGAATGAGCATATGTCGGACCAACCGGAGAAGGCTCCTGCTAAATCGAAATTAATCAATACCCTCGTTAAAGAATATTGTTCACATGCGTCTGCATGGGTTCTTTATGTCATGGAATGGCCGACAAGTTCTTTGTCGTCATCTCATCCTGTTTTATCTACCACAGCTATATCTGCTGATTTCTTCTCGCCGCCCCGGCAAGCTTAAATTTCTCAATACACGCTATTTAGTAACCCTTGATTATTGATCAAAGGGAATTTTACACGTATTTTAAATTTAAGCAAAGTGAAAAAATATTTATTATCACTCCTTTTGGTAGGAGTAGTTACGTCTGTTGTTTTCGGCCAAGGTTGTGTGGCAGTTCGTCACATGAGTTGTTCCGTAGGAACGGGTGCCAATTCAAATTCAATGATGCATCCGGGTCAATGGCAAGTATCGATGGGTTTTCGTAGTTTACATTCCTTCAAACATTATATTGGAGCAGATTACCAGCCGCAGCGTGAGGCGGCGGGGACAAATGTGATTAATGACCAACAGGCTTTTGATTTCGGAGTGACCTATTCGGTGACAGATCGTATGTCGGTTGCGGTTAATTTGCCGTTGATATTCAACAATCGTTCGTCCATGTATGAACATTATGGGAATGCGGTTGCTGGGAATCCCCAACAAAAGCGTTTTGATACGCAGGCGAATGGAATCGGGGATGCTCGAATCACAGCATCTTACTGGATGTTAGACCCAATTAAGCACATGAAAGGGAATTTCTCGTTGGGTCTTGGATTGAAATTGCCAACGGGTAATTGGGATGTTCAAGATGAATTTCATCGTCGGAAAAGTGATGGAACAGACTACACCATCACAAAGGCGGTTGACCAATCTATTCAATTAGGAGACGGTGGAGTTGGGATTAATTTCGAGTTACAAGGCTACCAGCAATTATTTAAGCGGGCATCTTTGTATTACAATGGTTTCTACATGTCGAATCCGCGTAATGTAAATACAGCTTCCAATGTAGCGCCGGACAAGGCTGTTACGGATGAGATGGTGCATTACATGTCGGTCGCAGATCAATATGCGGGTCGTTTGGGTTTGAACTACATTGTTTCGGAGAAGGCGGGGATTGGTGCAACTTTGGGTGCGCGTATTGAAGGGATACCGGCTTATGATTTGATTGGAGGAAGTGATGGATTCCGTCGGCCGGGATTTATCTTTTCGGTGGAGCCTGGTGTGAGTTATTCAACTCCGAAGAATACCTTTTTCGTATCGGTTCCGGTGGCAACGCAGCGTAATCGCATTAAAAGTGCGAACGATTGGGTAACGGGTAAGCACGGCGATGCGGCTTTTGCGGATTATTTCATTTCGGCGACGGTAACGCATCGTTTTTAATAAAAAACTGATTTACATCTGTTTTCAATTATCAGAATTTTATAAAATTTACTAATAAGCAATTTTTTATGGTAACGATAAGTAAAAATAGACTTCATGCGCTAGTCACCGCGGCATGGATGAATCGCGCGATGATCGCGTTGGTGTATATTTGGTTTGGGTCTTTGAAGATTTTTGGAGTGTCCCCGGCAGAGGGTCTGGTGACAAAATTGTTTGAGATTACCTTAGCTCCCTATATGAGTATTCAGGAATTTCTGGTTTTGTTGGGCCTTTCAGAATGTCTGATTGGTTTGTTGTGGTTA
>JBDKFF010000203.1:0-3530 GCA_039798865.1 Bacteroidota bacterium | reverse complement strand
GACCAATTGGTTCACGTAAATATTTGGACGCCGAAGCAGGTTAACAAAGAGGAACGTGAGTTATTGGAGAAATTAAGGGAGTCTGAAAACTTTGCTCCCCAACCCGGAAAATCGGAAAAGGGATTCTTCCATAAGGTGAGAGATATGTTTTCTTAGAGGTTAGAGGTTAGAGGTTAGACAAAAAAAGCCCAAGCTTTACGCTCGGGCTTTTTTTATGAATCAATACGCTCTAATTGAATTGTTTACTCCACTTATCAACAGGCGCTAGAATAGACGCATATCGATTCGCGGGTATCGGTGAATTCGTCAGAATTGAACCAATAATACTCATCTCATACCAGGCAATTTGAATATCGCGATCATGTCCCCGAACGGAATCACCCGATAAATAATAGTTCAAAGCTCGATCATTGCGAGAAATCATCGTTTTGGAAATATCAAGTGCTTTGGTATAATCCCCAACTTCAATGAAAAGGGCAACCATCCTTGCCGAGAACTGATCGTAAGGAATTACCTTATCTGGCATTACTTTCTCCAAATGATTTAGTACTTTCTTCGCCATCGCATTATTCCCTTCTTGAATAAATTGATCAGCCAAACGAAGCGTACTTAAACGTAAAGTAACACTCGGAATACCCATGTAAAAATCACCATGGTAATAGATTTTATCATCATTTAATCCTCGCCAATACATTTTGTTCAACATATTATCAGCCATGATCTTAGAATCAACAAAACCATCTAAGGCACCTGGTATTTTAAATGGCATCAATCGATACGCATAGCCCTCTAATTGCATGCTCTCCTTAAGTCCCAAATATTGGTCTCCCGGTAAGGTAGATGCGAAATAAATAGGACGCTTCCAGCCATTTACCGCATTATTGGCAATAATCTCCAATTGAATCAACTCCCCTTTAAAGATATTCTTAGAAGGTAATTTCCAGCCCATTATTCCAGCCGTGATCGGTGCATAGCGTTTAGGAAACCATTTTTCATTGGTAACTTGAGCAACATTCACAGGTATCGTAAGCGAATCACATGGAAAGGTGAAAATCGTCTCTCCCATCGACGTTTGCGCTTGGATCGTTGGTGATTCTTTATGCAACAAATCCAAATAATCCGGCAAGGACATAGAAAGAATATTCTTATTTTCATCATACATGATCTGATCATTCACTCCCTCCAAAAATTGATCTTTCGTTAAACCAATAGGAAGTGGAGCCGACTCATAAGTCTGACGCTTCATTTGATCGATGTACCAATCCGTACCCAATAAAGACAAATTACATACACGAACATCCGTGCGGAAACCTTCTACCTCTTGCACATACCATAGAGGGAATGTATCATTATCACCGCCCGTAAATAGGATCGCATTAGGCGCACAAGAATTCAACAGATTCTTGGCAAAATCAATCTGATGATAGCGACCACTGCGATCATGATCATCCCAGTTTTGTTGTGCCAAAATCACCGGAGCTGAAAAACTAAATACGGTCAATAAGGCCCATCGAACTTGGGGTGCCTTAATCAATTTAGTTAACCATTCGGCCAACTGCATCACGCCTAATCCTGCCCAAATTGCCAAGAAATAGAAAGAACCTACATAAATGTAATCCCGTTCACGTGGCTCCGCGGGAGGTGAATTCAGATAGACAGCAAGCGCAATCCCCGATAAGACAAACATCATGATTGTCACTAAAAAGTCTTTCTCATTCTTGCGATAAAGCAAATAGAACCCTAAAAGCACCATGATAATCGGCAAATAATAATAGTTATTCCGCGCCTTATTATTCTTTAAAACATCGGGCAATTTACTTTCATCCTCAAACGGATTCGAAATCGCATAGGCACCTTCTAAATCACTTTCCCGACCGATAAAATTCCACAACAGGTAACGCGTATACATATTTCCCAATTGATGCGTAAACATGAAACGGAGGTTGTCCCCAAAGCTAGGCTTCTGACCCGCTGGAATACCCAACATCTCCTGATACATTTGAACATGAGATCCCGAATTACTCCAAACGCGTGGCAACAACATTTGTTGGTCCTTCTGATAAACGTACTCCGGCTTGTTCGTATAAACCTCATATTTACCATCCTTCATCTTATAAACATCCTCCCCTTTCTTAAAATCCTCAATTTGCGCCGTATAAACCGGACCATACAACAAGGAACGAGAACCATATTGTTCACGCTTTAAATACTTCAAGAAATTCAAGATGTTACTCGGATCATTTTCATTAATCGGTGGATTGTATCCTGAACGTACCAAAGCAACTGTATAAGTCGAATAACCAATTAACAAGAATACGAAAGAAAACAAAGCCATGTTCAACAACAATTTACCATGTTGGTAAGAATAGCGTATCCCAAAAACAACCGCAGCCAAAAGACATAAAAGGAAGAAAATAGCTCCTGAACCATAGCCCATTCCTAGGTTATTAACGAACTGCAATTCAAACCAAAAAGCTACAGATGGCAAACCCGGAATAACCCCAGAATTAATAATTCCTAAAATAAACAAGCCCACTAAAACGGCGATAAAACCACCTTTGTAAGTTGGTGTTTCCGTCTTCTTAAAATACCATAACAAGGCTAAAGCAGGCAAGGTAACTAAGTTCAATAAGTGGACTCCGATTGATAAGCCAACTAAGTAGGCGATAAACAAAATCCAACGATTCGCTTTGGCTTCATCATCCACCAATTCCCATTTAAATGCCGCCCAAACGACGATTGCTGTAAAGAAAGAGGACATCGCATATACCTCGGCTTCTACCGCGGAGAACCAAAAAGTATCTGAAAACGCATAAATCAATGAACCTACTGCTCCGGATAATAATAGAATCGCTCCCTCAGACTGAGACAATTCAGCAAATGGCTTTCGAAGCACCTTACGACCAATCATCACGATTGTCCAATGCATAAAAAGAATGGTAAACGCACTTGACACCACCGACATCATGTTGATCCAGAAGGCCACACGTGTCACATCCCCTAAGGCTAAAAAGGAGAACATCCGACCAATTAACAGGAATAAAGGAGCTCCTGGAGGGTGAGGCACCTGTAATTTATAGGCACAAGCAATAAACTCACCACAGTCCCAAAAAGACGCAGTAGGCTCAACAGTTAATGTGTATGTAACAAGTGAAATAAGAAAGACAAGCCAACCAACCAGGTTATTATTGCGTTGAAAATTTTGCATAGGTTATAATTAAAACTCAAAGAAAATGGATTGAACCGAATCCATCAGGTTAATTCTTGTTAATTAAATTGACGCAAGAAACGAACGTCATTTTCGGTAAATAACCGAAGATCTTTAATCTGGTATTTCAGCATCGTAATCCGCTCAATGCCCATACCAAAGGCAAAACCCGAATATTTTTTGGAATCGATACCTACATTTTCCAAGACATTGGGATCCACCATTCCAGCGCCCCCGATTTCAACCCAACCAGCCTGCTTACATACATTACAACCATCGCCTTTGCACAAAAGACAAGTAATATCCATTTCAGCACTTGGCT
>JBDKFF010000202.1:0-5082 GCA_039798865.1 Bacteroidota bacterium | reverse complement strand
TGCGCGCGAATCCCGATATTGAGGTGTATATGATGACTCCTGATAAGGATTATGGGCAATTGGTCGAAGAGCGAATTAAAATGTATAAGCCAGCATTTATGGGTAAGGGCGTCGAGGTTTTGGGCCCGAAAGAGGTTTGTGCGAAATGGAATATTCAGAACGTCGACCAGGTCATCGATATGCTGGGTTTGATGGGTGATGCGGTGGATAATATTCCGGGTGTTCCGGGGGTTGGAGAGAAGACGGCTCAGAAGTTAATTGAGGAATTTGGTTCCATGGAGAACCTATTTAAGAATACGGATAAGCTCAAAGGTAAATTGCGTGAAAACCTGGAGAATTTCCAGGAGCAAGGCATGCTTTCGCGCCATTTGGCAACGATTTTATGTGAAGTTCCCATCGAATATGAAGAAGATAAATTGGTCATCACCGCTCCTAAAAAGGAATTGTTAGAACCTTTGTTGGATGAATTGGAATTTCGAACCTTACGTCGACGAATATTAGGCGAAGACCCTGAACCTTCCGCGCCGAAAGCGAAGGCAAGTCCGAAAGTAGCTTCAAATCAGATGGACATGTTTGGATCACCTGCGGCAGCGCCAGCAGATTTCATGATGGCCGAAGAGGAAGACGAAAAAGTATCTCATTTTAGTAATTTATCGAATACGGCACATCAATACCATTTGGTACAGGGCGAGGCAGCGATTAAGTCATTGATTGGATTTTTGGGCCGACAAAGCACTTTCTGTTTCGATACGGAAACCACGAGTTTAACGGCAGTAGAGGCGGAATTAGTTGGGATGTCTTTTGCCTATCGCAAAGGGGAGGCCTTCTATGTTCCGTTCCCAGAGAACCAAGCGGAGGCGCAAGTTCAGGTGGATTTGTTCAAGGATTTGTTTGCCAATGAGGCCATTCAGAAAGTCGCTCAAAATATCAAGTATGATATGAGTGTCTTGGCGAATTATGGGATTGAAATTAAAGGAAGCAGTTACGACACCATGTTGGCCCATTACCTCATCGAACCCGAAAAGCGACATAACATGGATGCTTTATCAATGGCTTACCTGAATTATGAACCTTTGTCGATCGAGACATTGATTGGAAAAAAAGGGATTAAGCAAGGAAACATGCGAGATGTGGCCTTGGAAGATATCAAGGAATATGCAGCAGAGGATGCGGATGTGACGCTACAATTGAAGCCGATTTTGGATGGCCTATTGACCAAAAACCCGAAAGCAATTGAGTTATTAAACGAGGTAGAGATGCCTTTGGCGCGTGTATTATCGAAGATTGAGTGTGAGGGGGTAAATTTAGATGTGTCCTTTTTACAGGAGATGTCGAAGACTTTGGAGGCGGATTCGCGTGAGGTCCAACAAAAGATATTTGAGGCAGCGGGGCAAGAATTTAATGTGGCTTCGCCGAAGCAATTGGGAGAGATATTATTTGAAAAATTAAAATTAGATCCGAAGGCGAAGAAGACGAAAACAGGTCAATACATGACGGGTGAGGAGGTTTTGTCCAAATTAGAAACCGAACATGAGATAGCTCGTTTGATTTTGGATTTCCGGGAATTGCAAAAATTGAAGTCGACCTATGTAGACGCTTTGCCCCAACTGATTTCTCCAAAAACCGGACGTATACATACCTCTTTCATGCAAGCGGTTACGGCGACGGGACGATTGTCTTCGAAGGATCCCAATTTGCAAAACATCCCGATTCGAACACCACGTGGTCGGGAGATTCGCAAGGCCTTTATCCCAAGAGACGAGAACTTCCAGATTTTATCGGCCGATTATTCGCAGATCGAGTTACGTATCATGGCGGCATTTGCGAAGGATGAGGCTATGTTGAATGCCTTTAATCAGGGAATTGATGTGCACAAAGCCACGGCTGCCAAAGTATTCAAGGTAAGCTTGGATGAGGTGACCTCAGAATTACGCCGACGTGCGAAAGCGGTCAATTTCGGTATTATTTATGGTCAGTCGGCCTTCGGGTTATCGGGCTCACTCGGAATTTCGCGAACGGAAGCGAAGGAGATTATCGACCAGTATTTTGTTGAGTTTCCCGGCGTGAAGGCCTTTATGGACAATACAATTACACAAGCACGCGAGTTGGGCTATGTGGAAACGGTTTTAGGGCGTCGTCGGTATTTACGGGATATCCTGTCTTCCAACATGAATGAGCGTTCTTTTGCGGAACGAAATGCGATCAATGCTCCGATTCAGGGCTCGGCAGCGGATATGATTAAGGTGGCGATGATACAGATTCAGGCATTTATTGAGCGGGAGAATTTGAAATCTCGGATGATTTTGACGGTGCATGATGAATTGGTATTTGATGCGCATGTTTCAGAAATTGATTACCTTCGTACGAATATTGACCAAATTATGTGTCAGGCCTTGGATTTAGGCGTGAAGATTGAGACGGGCATTGGGGTTGGAATGAACTGGTTGGAGGCCCATTAATGGATAAGTTTTGAAGATATCAGTTGCACTTTGTACCTTGAACGGAGAGAAATTTCTTCGTACGCAGTTGAGTAGTTTGGTTGATCAAACCTTACCGCCCGACGAGGTCATTGTGTGTGATGAGGGTTCTTCAGATCGTACCCTGTTGATTTTAGAGCAATTTAAGGATCGTTTGCCTTTGCAGATACATCAAAATGAGACGCGCTTAGGTACCTATCAAAATTTTCAGAAGGCATTAACGCTTTGCACGGGAGATTATATTTTCCCGGCGGATCAGGATGATTTTTGGGATCCCCAGAAAATCGAGCGAATTGCTACTTATTTCAATCACCATGAAAATGCCGAAGTGGTATTTACGGATGCAGTTTTGGTGGATGAATTTGGCCAAATATCGGGGAAACGATTATGGTCTACATTCCGTTTTCGGGAGGAGCAACAGCGAGATTGGAAGATGGGCAAATCTGTTGATATTTTATTGGATGGGAATCGGGTAACGGGATGTACGATGGGCGTGCGTAAGCGCTTTTTGGATCGGATAACGCCATTTCCAACGAATCTGCCAAGTTATTTTTTGCATGATGCCTGGATGGGATTAGCAGCTGCTTTGGAAAATAAGATTGATTTTATTCCAGCGACTTATGTGCAATATCGTCTACATTCGGAGCAACAGGTAGGTGTAAAGGGCAACCAAGGAACACCGCCATCCTTGTGGGAACGCATTCAGCGACCCCATGAGGACAAGGTAGGGCCTTATCGAAAGAAATTGGAATTTTTGGTTGAATTACGGAAGGCCGTTTCGGATAAATTTCCGAATCAACGTTTTGAACCTTTGGACACTCGAATTGATTATTGGGACCGTCGGGCCAATTTACCCGAGGCGCGTTGGAAACGCTTGAAAAAGACGATTCAAAATCTGATATTGGGGAATTATCACCGCTACAAGGATATTGATGCGCCAGCAGAAACACCGTATTTGATGTTTTTGGGAGATTTAATCGAGTAAAACATTTGAGATATAATTTCGTTTAATCTGAAACGAAAAGCGATGAAATCAATTTCCTATTTCCTATTTAGTATGGCCTTGGCATTCCAAGCGTGTAGCCAAGCGCCGAAAACATCAAACAATATGGATGCTAAATTACCTACGTCCGAGGCAGAGTGGAAGCAAAAGCTATCGGAGGAAGAATATTATATATTACGTCAAAAGGGCACGGAACGCCCCTATACTGGGAAGTTTTTGATGCATAATGAAAACGGTTTTTATACCTGTAGAGGCTGTGGAACGCGTTTATTCAAATCGGATTCCAAGTTTGATTCGCATTGTGGTTGGCCTTCCTTTGATAAGGAAATCAAAGCAGGCGTCATCAAAGAAACACCCGATTTAACGTTGGGAATGCGACGTATCGAAATAACCTGTGCCAAGTGCGGTGGACATTTAGGTCATGTTTTTGATGATGGGCCCACAGAGACGGGATTACGTTATTGTGTTAATTCCGTATCCTTGGGATTTGAGAAAAATTAATTTACCCAATGCCTAAGGACTTAGTTGATCGTTTCAAGCAAATTTCAAGTCTTTCAGAGGAGTCTGAAAAATTATTGTATTCGCTGATTAAATTACAGTCTATCCCAAAGAACGAGGAATTACAATCGATAGGTAAGACCTGTCAGACGCTTTATTTCCTTAAATCGGGCTTGGCGAGAATCTACTATTTTCATGAGGGTATCGATGTGACGGAAGGTTTTTATGAACCGTTCTGTTTAATCGCTCGAGTGGAAAGTTTATTTGGAAGTCTTCCAAGTAAGAAAGGGATTCAGGTACTAGAGGATTCGGAGGTTTGGTCAATTTCAACGAAGCAATTGTTTGCGCTATATGAAGATCATCGGGATTTAGAACGGTTATTTAGTCGTCTTTTTGAACGTTCTTATGTTCAAACGATTCAGCGAATTGAAAATTTACAGTTTCATACTGCGGAGGAGCGTTATGAACTTTTAGCAAAAGATCAGCCGGAGGTATTGCGTCGTGTTCCATTGAAATACATCGCCTCTTTTTTGGGCATTACTCAGGTGAGTTTAAGCCGTATTCGGGCCAAGAAGAATTAATTTAACATTTGATAAATAGATACGGGTAAGGAATATTCAAATTGCTTGAGTATTTAACTTACCATGAAAAATCTACTCGGCTTACGTCAAAACTGGCAACAATTTAGTTTATTGGTTCTTATCAATGCGCTCGTGGGTGGAATGATCGGTTTAGAACGGTCCATCTTTCCGCGCTTAGCTAATGAGGTTTTTGGTATCCAATCAGCGCAAGCCATCTTTTCTTTTATCATTGTTTTTGGAATCACCAAAGCGCTTTTTAATTTTTTAGCAGGACATTTTGCCAATCAATTGGGTCGAAAAAATGTATTGATGTTGGGTTGGTTTATCGCCATACCGATTCCTTTTATTTTCATGTGGGCTCCATCTTGGAGTTGGATTGTTGCTGCCAATGTCTTATTGGGAATTAATCAAGGCTTAACTTGGTCGAGTACGGTTACGATGAAAATTGATTTAGTGGGGAATCAAAATCGGGGATTAGCCATGGGAATCAATGAATTTGCGGGTTATGTTTCGGTGGGAATCG
>JBDKFF010000201.1:0-5821 GCA_039798865.1 Bacteroidota bacterium | reverse complement strand
ATTTTCACGGGTAACTGGATGACGCAAAAGCAGCATGAACTTCTGAAACCATTTGGTCTTACAGTACAGCAGTATAATGTTTTGCGAATTTTAAAAGGACAAAAGGGAAATCCGATGACGGTGCTAGCGATTACGGAACGCATGATGGATAAAATGTCGAATGCTTCCCGACTCGTCGATAAACTTTTGGAGAAGAAATTAGTTTTAAGACGTGAGTGCCCACAAGATCGAAGAGCTGTGGATGTCATTATTTTACCTGCCGGCATCGAATTAGTGGAACAAATTGATTTGGTTCAAAACAAATGGGGTGAAAATTTTAAAAAAATTGACCCGGATAAATTGCAATCCCTCAATGAAATCCTCGATGAATTTAGAAGTGTATTTACTAACAATTAAACAATAAATAAAATGAAAAAAGTAAGCCTAATCTTGACAGCGCTCGTAATGAGCATCTCTTCTTTTGCTGCTCCTAAAGCGGTTAAAGTAAACACAGCTACTAGCTCAATCGCTTGGTATGCAGAAAAAGTAACGGGTAAGCACAACGGAACGGTAGCATTAGCTTCTGGTGCGCTTAATGTAGATGGAAATAAATTGGTTGGAGGAAACTTCACAATTGATTTGAAGACAATCAAGGCATTGGATATTACAGATCCAGGTTACAACCAAAAGTTTATTGGCCACATTACTTCAGGAGATTTCTTTGAGGTTGAGAAATTCCCAACAGCTTCTTTTGTGATCACGAAGATTGCTGGCAACCAAGTTACAGGTAATTTGACAATAAAAGGAATTACCAAATCCATTTCATTCCCAGCTGAAATTGCAGTAAAAGGAGGAAAAGTAACTGCGAAAGCTTCGATCACAATCGATCGTACGGATTACAACATCCAATACGGTTCAAAGAAATTCTTTGATTCAATCGGAGACAAAGCAATCATGGATGATTTCAAATTAGTAGTTTCATTAGTTAGCGAATAATTTAATCCGCCTAAGAGCCGAGGTGTAAAATTTACACCTCGGCTTATTTTTTACATTTTAATAAACAACAACATGTCTTTAATTAACGATTTATCTTGGCGCTACGCGACCAAGCGTATGAATGGAAACAAAGTTCCTGCCGACAAAATTGAAAGCCTTTTAGATGCAATCCGCCTTTCTGCATCAGGTTTTGGATTACAACCCTATCAAGTTTTCGTTATTGAAAACCCTGAATTACGCGCTCAAATTCAACCTATTGCTTATGGCCAACCGCAAATCACGGAAGCTTCGCATGTTTTAGTTTTTGCAGCTTGGAATGAAGTAACTGAAGAAAAAATTGATGCCTTTATCCAATTAGTTTCCGAAACTCGCAATGTACCCGTAGAAGCTTTAGCGGATTACCGTGGTGCGATCGCTGGTTCGATGTTGCGCTTGCCTCAAGAGGTTCAAGCAGGTTGGGCAGCTCGTCAAGTTTATTTAGCAATGGGTACTGCCCTAGCTGCGGCTGCCGAATTAAAAATCGACACAACACCGATGGAAGGATTTATCCCTGGAAAATTGGATGAGTTATTAGACTTGAATGCCAAAGGTTTGCACTCCGTATTAATGTTGGCAGTTGGCGAGCGCGATGCAGCCAACGACTACATGAATAATGCTGCGAAAGTTCGTTATTCGAAAGAACAATTATTCGTACGTTTATAAGAATTGGCATATTTATGTTACGAAAGGTCGCCCTAAAAAGGCGACCTTTTTTTTTATCAGTTTTTTAGTTGGTCCTAGAATATCATACCCCTTCTTTGAATAATGAAAAAGCCTAATCAAGCTTAATTTTATTTCGAAGCTCGAGCCCCTAAATAAATTACCTAACCCTTAAATTGACCAATATGAAAAACAGAGAGAATTCCATTCAAGAATGGGATATGCCAGAATTAACACACTCGGATCTAATCGCAATCGATGGAGGAGGATTTTGGGAAACATTGGGTATTATATCAGGTATCGCTGTCGTTGTAGCAGCCGTAGTGATAACCGGAGGATTCATTGCCATTTTACTATGATGTCAGATGGAAAAGCAACAAGAACCCTGGCAAACTATACCAGAGCGCGAACTTGCGCACATTGATGGCGGTGGCTGGTTTGATGATTTCAAACGTGGCTTTAAAGAAGGTTTTGATTGGGCTACTGGAGTCATCAAAGACCTGATCCAATTTTTTAAATAAACTCGGCGGGGCGCATTCGCCCCGCCATAAACCATCCCAAAATGTCACCTAATAACCTTATGGACTTGAAATCCCGATTAGACACTTATCGCAACCAATTAGTTCAAGATATATCAGATGCGAATCACCTCGTTCGCTTGCAAATTGATGGGCATTTTAAAATCGTCCAATTGCGCATTGATAAGTCGCTAAGTATCGAAGAAATCGAAAGTATAATGCCCGATTTATTCAGTCGGGCAATAGATTCAATCGCAGAAAAAATACGGTTAAAACTAGAAGAATTACAAGCAGCCCACAATTAAGGCTGCTTGTTTTTCAATAAGTCCTCGATGGGCACCTTGAAAAAATGAGCGATTAGGTAGAGTCGGTCGATACTGATTTTCGATTGACCTGATTCCATTTTTGCATAAGAGCTTTGACTCATTTGCAAACTGAACGCAACATACTCTTGGGAGAACTCACGATCTAATCGGAGCTTTCGAATGTTTTGGCGAACGTGTTTCATGTGGCTAGAATTAACCACTAAATGTAGCTTCGCAAAAAGAAAAAAAAACGTTAGAAACTGATAATCAAAATCAAGAAATTGATTTTAAGAAATCTTGAAGACTAAGGACTGGTTTTAAGCCAAGCGACTCCCCTTCTTGAATCATCAAATCCCAACCCGACTCAAAGTCATTTCGGATATTGCCCTCTAAAATAGCTTCTCGAACCGCAATTTTAATCAATCCAATTTCCTTCCCAGGCCCAATATCAAAAACCTGCATGATGATCTCGCCCGTGATGACCGGTTGGAAATTACGAATCGAATCACTCGCCTCAACCTCTTTCAATTTCTCTTCGACCAAATCAAAATTACGCAGGTATCGTTTGACCTTTTCCCCGTTTTTGGAGGTGATGTCTGCCCGACAAAGCGTCATGAGCGCCTCTAATTCATCACCGGCTTCAAATAACAAACGGCGAAGGGCAGAATGGGTAATTTCTTCTTTGGAGAGTGCGATTGGACGAAGATGAAGGCGGACCAATTTCTGAACCAATTTCATTTTTTCATTCAAAGGCAGCTTTAAGCGCTTAAATATGGCAGGTACCTGACGAGCTCCCATCTCCTCATGTCCATGAAAGGTCCATCCTTTCCCTTTGACAAAACGTTTCGTCTGAGGCTTTGCAATGTCATGCAAAATAGCAGCCCATCGCCACCATAGGTCATCGGTATGTTGGGAAATGTTATCCAACACCTGTAAAGTATGGTAAAAATTATCCTTGTGACCTTTTCCATCCTCGGTATCCACCCCCTTCAACTTCATAAATTCAGGAAAAATCAAGGGCAATATTCCACATGCATCCAAAAGTAGAAAACCATAAGAAGGCTTTTTACAGAGGATAATCTTGTTCAATTCGTCGGAAATTCGCTCAAAGGAAATAATCTCTAAACGTGACTTTTCATTCAACAAGGCATCAAAGGTTTCTGGATAAATGTCAAAACCCAATTGACTCGCAAAACGAACCGCGCGCATCATGCGCAGTGGATCGTCTGAAAAGGTAATTCCTGGCTCCAAAGGCGTTCGGATAATTTTGGCCTCTAGGTCGGCGATTCCATGAAAAGGATCCAACAATTTTCCCCAATTACTTTGGTTCAATTGAACAGCCATGGCATTAATGGTAAAGTCCCGTCGGTTTTGATCATCCTCCAAGCTACCTTCCATGACCAAAGGCTTACGTGAATCGCGTTGGTATGACTCCTTCCGAGCTCCCACAAATTCGAGATCCCAGTCGTCCACTTTTAACATCGCCGTACCGAAATTCTTAAAGACTGAAACGGCATGGTCAGGTAAATCAAATTCCCGGGCAACTTCCTCGGCAAGGGCAATCCCAGATCCAATGCAAACAACATCGATATCTTTACACGGACGACCCAATAATTGATCGCGCACAAAACCTCCAACCACATAGGATTCCATTTGAATCCGATCGGCCGCGGCACCAATGCGTTTAAAAATATCATCCGAAATGATCTCCTGCCCTGTTTTCATTATCCTCGTATCAATGCATATTCGCCACCTAATCCTAATTTCACAATCTTGGACGGCTTACCACTCCCCTTTTTCGGGTTGGGATTTTGTAAGATGTAATCAACTTGTTCCTTGATAGACCCAGCCACAGTTTCAAAATTGATGGGTGACGCATCTCCCGAAAGATTTGCAGAGGTTGACACAATCCCCCGTTGGTAACGATAAATCAAGCCCTTGCAAAACTCATCCTTCACCAAACGAATCGCAATACTCCCATCAGGCCCTAGTAAATGACTACTAACATTTTTGCCTTTGGGATAAATCACGGTCAATGGATCTTCTGCAAACTCCACTAAATCCCAAGCAATCTCGGGTACTTCCTCCACGTATTCACTTAATTGTTCAATCTTTGAAATGAGAACAATCAATCCCTTCTCAGTGGGTCTTTGTTTAATTTGGAGTAATTTTTCAATACTTGCATCCATCCGAACATCACAACCCAAGCCCCAAATGGTATCACTTGGATAAAGAATTACTCCACCCGATTTTAGCGAAGTAATGGCATCATGATATAGATTTGGCGTCATGGCCACAAAGGTAAGATTAAATTCGTCAAAAATGCCCCCAGTAAGTCAATGTTTGGCCTTAATTGGCTACCTTTGCAGCCATTATTTCCCATTAAACCCGTTGATTTCAACATGCTAAGTATCCAACAATCGATTCAAAAAAGCTTGCAAGCTGGCTTAAAAAGTCTTTTTTCTATCGATGCGCAAGAAATCGTTTTACAGGAAACAAAAAAGGAATTCGAAGGAACCTTCACCTTTGTCGTTTTTCCCTATACCAAGCAAGCGTCGGCGGCTCCGCCACAAATTGCCCAACAATTAGGAACGTTTATGGTGGAAAATAATCCACACATCGCGGCATTCCAAGTTGTCCAAGGCTTTCTAAATTTAAGCTTAAAAGCGAATGTTTGGGTAGAAATTTTGGCGGGCATCAACGGAGATTCAAATCCTTTTGAATTAGCTACTAAAAACGAAAAAGTTTTAATTGAATATTCTTCTCCCAATACCAACAAGCCCTTACACTTAGGTCACTTACGGAATAATTTCTTGGGGTTTTCGGTAGCGCAAATTTTATCAGCTGCAGGATTCGAGGTAATTAAAACGAACTTGGTGAATGATCGGGGTATCCATATTTGTAAATCGATGTTGGCCTACCAATTATTCGGCAACCAAGAAACGCCTGAAACCAGTGGTCTAAAAGGCGACCACCTTGTAGGGAAATATTATGTGGCTTTTGATAAGGCCTATAAGGCTGAGATAGACGCATTAGTCCAACAAGGCGTAGAGGCGGAGGAAGCCAAAAAACAAGCTCCTATCCTACTCAAGGCACAAGAGATGTTATTGGCCTGGGAACAAAATGACCCAGAAGTGATGGCCTTGTGGGAAAAGATGAACACCTGGGTATTCGATGGATTTTCGAAGAGTTATGCACAGATGGGTGTTAGTTTCGATAAGATTTACCGTGAGTCGAATACTTATTTGTTGGGGAAAAAGATTGTCGACGAAGGGTTAGTACAAGGTGTCTTCTTCCGCAAGGAGGATGGATCCGTTTGGATCG
>JBDKFF010000200.1:0-3196 GCA_039798865.1 Bacteroidota bacterium | reverse complement strand
CCTCGCTTAAACGTCCTGATTTCTGTACGGCAATTCTAATATTTTGTGACTCCATCTGTTTGTATGCTAAAAATAATCAAGCCCCGAAATTCTTCGAGGCTTGACAAAAAAGATGTTAAATGAACATTTTAAGTGGATCCTCGAGGTATTGTTTTAGGGTCAATAGGAATGCTGCTCCTGCTGCTCCGTCCGCCACACGATGGTCACATGTCAATGTTAATTTCATAATGTTTGTTGCGTAGAATTGACCATTCTTAACACCAACTGTTTCTTTAATTCCACCTACAGCCAAAATACACGACTCAGGCGAATTTATGATTGATGTAAATTGGTCAATGCCAAACATACCTAAGTTACTTACCGTGAATGTATTACCCTCCCAGTCTTTCGGCTGTAATTGCTTGCTCTTAGCTTTCCCTCCTAATTCTTTCGCCTCTGCCGAAATTTGTGCAATGGATTTCTCATTCGCAAAACGAATCACTGGAACTAGTAGACCATCCTCGACAGCTACTGCCATTCCAATGTGAACATGTTTGTTGACACGAATTCGGTCTTCCATCCAATACGAGTTGATTTTTGGATGTTTTGTCAATGCCAATGCCGTTGCTTTGATCACCATGTCATTAAATGAAATCTTAACAGGTAATACTTCATTTAAACTAACACGCGCTTCTATTGCTTTATCCATATTGATTTCCATCGTAAGATAGAACTCTGGTGCGCTGAATTTAGATTCTGACAAACGACGCGCTATGGTCTTGCGCATTTGGCTATTCGGAATATCCTCAAAGCTTTCTACACCTGAAACAAATGTAGACATGGCTCCTCCCGTATTAGGATTGTAGTCTTCCACATCATTCTTTGTGATTCGACCACCTTCGCCTGTTCCTTTAATCCAAGTTAAATTATATCCCTTTTCTTTTGCTAATGCGCGTGCTAAAGGGGATGCTTTAATCGAATCTTCTGTAATTCGCTCCTTGCTTGCTGTTGGTGCTGCCGTTTTTGTTTCAACAGGCTTGGCTACTTCAGCTACTTTAACCGGTTCTGGTGCTGCTGCCACTGGAGCCGCTGCCACAGGTGCAGGTGCGGCTGATTCAGCTGCTAATATGGGTTGGAAATCGGTTCCTGGTTCACCGACAATCGCAATAATGCCATCAACGATAATTCCTTGTCCTTCTTTTGCTCCAATATATAAAAGCGTACCATCTTCATAATTCTCCAACTCCATCGTCGCCTTATCTGTCTCTACCTCTGCGATGATATCTCCACTCTTTACGACATCTCCTTCCTTCTTCAACCATTTGGCAATCACACCTTCCACCATCGTATCACTCATCTTTGGCATACGAACGGCTTTGGCTTTGATTCCACTTAGATCGATTGCTGGAGCAGCTGCTACAGGAGCAGGGCTTGGTGCCGTTGCTACTACAGGAATAGCTTGTTCAGCGGGTGCTGAGGCTGCGGCTGCTGCAGGTGCTTGCAATAATGCTGAATAATCTTCACCTGGAGTACCCACAACGGCGATAATTCCATCCACAGGAACCGCTTCGCCGGCTTTTACGCCGATGTACAACAAAGTGCCATCTTCGTAATTCTCTAATTCCATCGTTGCCTTGTCTGTTTCTACTTCGGCGATGATGTCTCCCGACTTAATTACGTCTCCTTCTTTCTTTAGCCAGTTTGCAATAACACCTTCAACCATGGTGTCACTCATCTTGGGCATTCTAATTACTTCAGCCATGCTTTTATATTTGAAATTCAAAAATACGCTTTAAACGCTTATTTTAAAAGATTTTTTAAAAAATTATTTGATTTAATCGAGTTTCAAAACCGCCATAAATGCCTCTTGCGGTATTTCTACATTACCCACCTGACGCATCCGTTTTTTACCCTTCTTCTGTTTCTCCAATAATTTACGCTTACGAGAGATATCACCCCCATAACATTTGGCCAATACATCCTTACGTAATGCTTTCACTGTTTCACGCGCGATGATTTTTTGACCTATAGCTGCCTGAATGGCAATTTCAAACTGTTGGCGCGGCAATAATTCACGCAACTTTTCACACAATCGCTTACCCCAATCATAGGCTTTATCCCGGTGAACGATGGCCGACAACGCATCCACTTTTTCCCCATTTAACATGATATCTAGCTTAACCATGTAACCTGGTTCATAGCCCTTATATTCATAATCCAAAGAAGCATATCCACGAGATATGGTTTTTAGGCGATCGAAGAAGTCAAATACAACTTCAGATAATGGCATATCAAATGTTAATTCTACACGGTCGGTCGTCAAATAAATTTGGTTCACCAAAATTCCACGCTTATCCATACACAAGCTCATAATCACGCCCGTGTATTCGGACTTGGTGATGATTTGCGCTTTAATATAGGGTTCCTCAATAACATTAATTAAGTTAGGTTCCGGCAATTCGCTCGGCGCAGAAACCCATTGTGTTTCTCCTGCGGTTGTTAATACCTTGAATTTCACCGACGGAACAGTTGTGATGACTGTCATGTCGAATTCACGCTCCAAACGCTCCTGCACAATTTCCATGTGCAACATTCCCAAGAATCCGCAACGGAATCCAAATCCTAAGGCTGCCGATGTTTCCGGTTCCCAAACTAAAGAGGCATCATTTAACTGAAGTTTCTCCATGGCATCCCGCAAATCTTCAAACTCAGAGGTTTCTACCGGATAGATTCCGGCAAAAACCATCGGTTTTACTTCCTCAAATCCTTGAATGGCCGAAAGGCACGGATTGGCAACATGTGTGATGGTATCACCTACTTTTACCTCTTTGGCTTCCTTGATACCTGAAATCAAATACCCTACGTCACCTGTTTTAATGATTGACTTCGGCTCTTGTTCTAAGCCCAAGGTTCCAATCTCATCCGCAAAGTATTCCTTACCCGTATTAATAAACTTAACGCGATCACCTTTTTTGATTTCACCATTATATACACGGAATATAACTTCAATTCCTCGGTATGAGTTAAATGTTGAGTCAAAGATTAAGGCTTGCAAGGGCTCAGCAGGATCTCCTTTGGGTGCAGGTACACGTTCTACAACAGCATCTAAAATATCTTGAATACCTATCCCTTCTTTTCCAGATGCGTGAATGATATCTTCTTTCTTGCATCCAATCAAATCGATGATTTGATCAGATACTTCATCCGGCATGGCTCC
>JBDKFF010000199.1:0-7046 GCA_039798865.1 Bacteroidota bacterium | reverse complement strand
AATTGGAAGAAGGAATCGAAGGCTTAACCAAAACCTTCATTGAAAGTGGGCATTCCAAAGTCTTGGTTTACAAGGAGAGCCTAGAAGAAGTTATTGGCTATTGCCACTCGTTAGCGCTGTTTAAAAAACCAAAAGATTTACAGTCCATCTTAACCAGCATTCCCATTGTTCCAGAAGCCATGGCGGCCAATGACTTAATGATCAAATTTTCCAAGGAACGTAAATCCTTGGCCATCGTCGTTGATGAATTTGGGAGCACCTCAGGATTAGTCAGCATGGAGGACGTGATGGAGCAAATTTTTGGAGAGATACAAGATGAATACGATGACTCGGAAGATTGGATTGAAAAGCAAATCGATGAGCATACTTTTATTTTATCAGGCCGCCATGAGATCGACTACCTCAACGAAAAGTATGCCTGGAATTTACCGGAAGGGGATTACGAAACCCTCGGAGGGATGTTGATTAGTTTATATGAAGATATCCCCGAGGTGAATGAGACCATCATTCTAAGTCCATTTCAATTCCAAATTCTGACGACCACAGACGCGCGAATTGATACCATCAGAGTGATCATTACAGGCCAAATCACGCAGAAAGAAGAGCTTAAAGGGAAGCATTAATCACGCGTTGTAGCGTCTGGCATTTCATTTGCGTTTCTTGCCATTCTTTTAAAGGATCTGAATCCTCCGTAATGCCACAGCCGGCATAATAGCGCGCAAAAGTACCCTGTAATTGGACCGTCCGAAGATTAACAAATAAATGTGTCGCCTCCTCTAAATTAATTGGACCGAGGTAGCCACTATACAACAATCGTTCATGCTTCTCGGTTTGCAAAATCCAATCCAAAGCTGCCTCCTTCGGTGTGCCGCATACGGCCGAGGTAGGATGTAAGAGATTAAGCATTTGGGTAATTAAGCCCGGATAGTGATACTTCCGCGTATCGACCGAATATTCCGTTTTCAGATGCATCAGATTCCCTGCCAATACCGTTTTAGGGCCATTTTCATAATATTCCCGCAAACGAATCCGCTTGAAGCAATCAATGATATAGCGGCTCACATAAGCCTGCTCCTCGATTTCTTTTTGAGACCAACGAGCCTCTGAAGGTGATAATTTATTTCCATCAGCATCCAATCCCGACTGCGTTCCGGCTAGCGAAATCGTTCTAAAAATTCCTTGTACATCTTGTGAAACAAGTGTTTCGGGCGTTGCACACAACCAGATATCCTTTAATGCCGGGACATAAATCGCTGCAACGAATGCACTCGGATAATTCAAACAAAGTTGATCGAAGGATTGAAGCAAATCGAAATGGGGAATCAATTCATGTTCATCCACACGCGACAAAACGACTTTTTGAAAATCTCCAGCCTCAATTTTTTTCACGGAACGGGCTACCTGTTCCATGAATTCCGACCTTTTTTCAAGATCTTCTGTTGGCCGAAAAGCACTTGGTGCCGTAATCTTCTCAGACGACACATTTTTGGAAATGAGATGAGTAGCTTTCAGAAAATAAGGCTGCCCGATAAATGGCCCGACGAGGAACCCCGCCCCTAAATTTTCCAATTCGTGGGCATCCACTAATTGGCCGCCACTGAGGTCCTGCAACAAGAATTGTTGGTCTTGATTCGGCAAACGCCACATGGCAAGACCATGGCCATCCGCCTGAGCTCTATTCCAAATCCCTGACCAATCTAATTCCGCTCCTATCATTAATCAATTTTCAATATCGCAACAGTTAAACGACTCGCGCAGATTAATTGTTCGGCCTCGTCATGAATTTTAATTTCATATACATGCAAGGTCTTTCCGATGCGTAGGGGAACACAGGTTCCGATGACATAACCACCGCGGGCCGATTTCAAGTGATTGGCATTGATTTCGACACCAACACCTTTATATTGATCCATATTGGGCACAGCTAATAATGAGGCGATACTTCCGATGGATTCCGCTAATACGACAGAAGCCCCCCCGTGAAGAAGACCAAAAGGTTGTTTTGTCCGCTGGTCTACAGGCATTTTTGCCTTGATGTATTCGGCGGTAATTTCCGTAAACTCAATACCCAGGTGACCAAGCATGTTACCTTGGCTCATGGCATTGATGTCGTCGATGCTTATGGAAGTATTAAACATATATTTGTATTTTTGTGCAGCAAAAATCGCAATTATTTAGCGAATTCAATCTCAATCCAACCAATTTATATGCATCGCATCAAAGACATTTACCTAATTCGCCACGGAGAAACCGATTACAATCGCATGGGGGTGGTACAAGGAAGTGGCATCGATGCGGATTTGAATGAATTGGGGCGCCAACAAGCTGCTGCGTTCTTTGCGCACTACCAAGACCTTCCCATAAATAAAATCTACACCTCTGCACTAAAACGCACCCATCAATCGGTACAAGGATTTATAGACAAAGGTCTTCCTTGGGAACAACACGCTGGGCTCAATGAGATTTCATGGGGGATACGTGAAGGGCGCACTCCTAACAACGAAGATGATCTGTATTACCGTAATCTCGTGCGTACTTGGCGCAATGGAGACGTTCATGTTCCTTCGGAAGAGGGCGAAAGCCCCATGGATGTCCTGGAGAAACAGAAACCGGTGGTTGAATTAATGCTAGCCAGACCCGAGGAGCGTCATATTTTAATCGCTATGCATGGACGTGCCATGCGCGTTCTATTGACGCATTTATTCGAAAAACCGCTTCATGAAATGGATAGCTTTGGACACCAAAACCTTTGCCTATACCATTTACAATACGATTACACATTGAGTAAATTTATCGCGTTAAAAGAAAACCATACGGAACACCTTGCGGGTTTACCGGATTCCATGTAAACGATGAGACGAAAACGCCTGTATTGGACATTGCAATTTGTCGGCTGGTTCGCATGGGCACTTAATGAGGCCTTGTTATACACCAACCAATATGGCTGGAAATGGGCATGGCTATTCTCGTCGATGGCAAATATTACATTGGCAATTTTTTTGACGCACCAATACCGAGGGATAACTAAACGCTATCGATGGCAGGATTTAAGCCTCTGGCGGATGCTGCAATTCAATTTTTTGGCCTTGATTATCATGGCATTACTATTGATGGGACTCAATATTCCCTTGGATTATATATTTCTTCAAGAAACGTATGACGTGAGTCTGAGTCCATTTATTGTCATTCAAATCTTTTTTAATTTCCTGAAGCCATTGGCCATTTGGGGATTGATTTATTTTTTCTTCCAATACTCCAACAAGCGATTGGAAATGGAACGGGAAAATAACAAACTTGAACGAGCTATTTTGGAAACCGAGGGTAAGGTCCTGCGGGCTCAAATGAATCCACACTTCGTATTTAATGCCCTCAATAGCGTACGTGCATTAATTACCGAGGACCCACAAAAAGCGAAAAAGGGGATCAATCAATTATCGAAATTGCTTCGAAGTTCTTTACTGACCGAACGCAAAAAAACCATTGCGTTGTCGGAAGAACTCGATACCATCACCGATTATTTAGCCTTAGAAAAGATTCGATACGAAGATCGTTTGGACTGGTCCATCAAAATCGACCCAGCTTGTCAGAAGGCACAGATTCCACCCATGTTATTGCAAACGCTGGTGGAGAATGGTATTAAGCACGGAATATCCAGGTCCGTCAAAGGAGGAATAATCGAAATATCTGCGGAAAAGCAAGAAGATCGCGTGTACATTCGTGTGATAAATCCGGGGCACCTGAAGACTACTAAAGAGCCCACCGAGGGCCTTGGGTTGATTAACTCCCAAAATCGATTGAGTTTGTTATATGGAGAAACCGCTCAAATCGATCTTCAACCATTAAACAAAAATCAAGTCTGTGCATCGGTGACATTGCCTTATCTTGAAGAAATTTAATTGCATTTATGAAAGCCATCATTGTAGACGACGAGCGTTTAGCACGGAATGAACTCAAACGCTTATTGGAAAATTTTCCACATATTGAGGTTATTGCTGAGGCTGCGAACACGGATGAAGCCGCTACGCTATTGGAGAGCCTTCAACCAGATGTCTTATTCTTGGATATCCAAATGCCTGGGAAAACCGGATTTGAGTGGCTGGAAACCTGGGATGGCTACTTACCCGAGGTGATTTTCACGACAGCTTTTGATGAATATGCCTTGAAGGCATTCGAAGTAAATGCCTTGGATTATGTTCTAAAACCGATTGAATTAGCACGCCTCAGTGAGAGCATTCAAAAGCTGGAGAAGAGAACAGTCCAACAAGCCAAGGTATCCCAAACGCCTCATCATGTATTGGGTGCGCAAGACCAGATTTTTGTAAAAGACGGGGAACGTTGTTGGTTCGTCCGTTTGGACCGTGTACGCCTTTGCGAATCCATGGGAAATTATGTACGATTATTTTTTGATGACCAAAAACCCTTGGTACTAAAATCATTAAATGCATTAGAGGAACGCCTGGATCCGAAGGTATTCTTCCGAGCGAACCGGAAGCACATCATCAACTTAAATTTTATTGACAAAATTGAACCTTGGTTCTCTGGAGGCTTGCAGGTAACTTTATCAGGGAAAGGGGAAAAAATCGAAATATCGAGACGTCAATCCATACGTTTCAAAGAGCTGCTCTCCCTTTAATTCCGCTTGGGAGCCTCTCCCAATAAGAATCCATAGGCTTCCAATGCGGGAACATGATCAAAAATCACTTTGAGAATCGCCGTTAAGGGTAAGGCTAAGACTAGACCGGGTATTCCCCAGATCATCTCCCCGATCAATAAAGCAAGCATAGCCACCATAGGATTGATACTTACCTTCGATCCGATAACCAAAGGTGTGATAAAATTCGCCTCCACAAACTGAACGACAGCTACCCAAACCATCACGCCGAGCGCATAATTGGGTCCTAAAGAGGCTAATGTCAATACAATGGGTATGGCTGCCCCAATCCAAATTCCGATGTAAGGGATCAATAATAGAATACCCGTTAAGCAGCCAAAAAACAAATAATACTCAACTCCGATCCACCAGAATCCCGCGCAACAAAGTATAGCAACGATTAGCATGACAGCAAGCAAACCCACCAAATAACTTTGAACAACCGTACCGGTCTTCTGCATAATTCCCCGTAAAACTTTAGGCTCCGTCGTTGGAAAAACCTTCGTTAAAAAATCCGCAAAAAACTGGCGGTAATACAGAAAGAAGAAGACAAAAATAGGTACAACAATCATTGTCGTAAGCCCATGCAAAACGGTACCAAAGGTTGTCGAAATAATTGTCCCTGAATTTTTCAAGAGATTAATGGTCTGGTTACTAAACTCCACCATTTGTTTCTTGCGTGAGATATTCAAATTTTGAGAAAGAAAACTCTGTAGGCCCGCTAGCCACTTTTCCGACTTCTTAATAAACAAGGGCCAGTCATTCGCAAATTCGGCTATTTGGCCTATGAGAAGAAGAAGAATTAAGCCTAACACCACAAACATGATTAAGAGGCAAATCGTAATGGCCAAAGATCGCACCATCCCCTTTGATTCCAACCAGCTACACATCGGCAAAACCAACATGGCTAATATCATTGAAAAGGAGAGAATGATCAAAAGGTCCTGCAAAAGATAAAGCCCTAACACCACCAAGGCAATGCTAATTAAAACGGCCGCTAAACGCAAAGGGTAAGGAGTATCTTTGTACATTGTTGAAAATTATAAAGTCAAATTACGGAAAATTTAACAATTTCGTAATTTAGGCCTATCTATCTTTGCTGCATCACAAAAATCCAACGGGGGAAAACCATGAGCAAAACGCTACAACAAGCGAAAATATTATTGGTCGATGACGATCCGGATATTCTTGAGCTACTGGAATATAATTTAGCGAAAGAGAATTATCAATTGGCAAAAGCCCTTGATGGAAAGGAGGCCCTTGAAATCGCGCAGACTTTCAAACCTGCCCTAATTATTATGGATGTGATGATGCCCATCATGGATGGCATCGAAACGGCACGCAAAATGAAAAGCATGCCCGAATTCAAAAATACGATCATCTTATTTTTAACAGCACGTGGCGAGGAATTCACCGAGGTTGCTGCTTTCGACGCAGGAGCGCATGATTACATCATCAAGCCGATTAAACCACGAGCTTTAGTTAGTCGGATTAATGCGCTACTCAAGCGCGAAACGAACGAAGAGAATCAAGAAATTATTGAAATTGGTGGCTTAGTCATCAACCGTACGCAATATGCTGCAACCTTCGAAGGCCGTGCCTTGATTCTTCCCAAAAAAGAATTCGAACTCCTATCCTACCTCGCAAAAAATCCCAATAAGGTTTTTAACCGTGATGAATTATTGGAAAAAGTATGGGGATCAGACGTTTACGTTGTCGAGCGTACCGTGGACGTGCATATCCGCAAACTCCGCGAAAAAATCCCCGAATACTACATCAAAACCTTAAAGGGAGTCGGCTATTTATTCTCCATTGAGAAGGCTTAAAAATCATTGTTTTTAGGTAAATTGCGGCTTTATGAGAAGTCGGCACGTTCTTTTTTGTTTATTCCTTTGTTTTTCACTGGTTGCTCAATCACCCAAACGCGAATTGCGCGGTGTATGGGTTGCCACCGTCCAAAACATCGATTGGCCCAGCGCACGGAACTACAATGCCTATACCCAGCAAAAAGAATTCATTGACCTTCTTGATTCACATCAAAAAACGGGCATAAATGCGCTTTTCGTGCAAGTCCGTACAGCTGCAGATGCCTTTTATGCGAAAGGCGAAGAACCCTGGTCGGCCTACCTATCCGGCATTCAAGGCCAAGCACCCAAACCAAGTTACGACCCCTTAGCCTTCATGATAGAAGAATCCCATGCGAGAGGTATGGAATTTCATGCTTGGTTAAATATGAACCGTGGGAGTATGTCGACGAAAAATATTTTGAGTGCAAATAACATCGTCCGACTTCATCCCGAGTGGATGGTGGTTTACAACAACCAGCATCTCTTTAATTTTGGCATTCCTGCTGTACGGCAATACATCACCAAAATTGTTAAGAATATCGTGCAAG
>JBDKFF010000198.1:0-5012 GCA_039798865.1 Bacteroidota bacterium | reverse complement strand
GGTTGGGAACCCTTTAATCCCCACCACATTATTTTCCGTCAAATATTTCAAAAACTGTGCATCAATTTCCGGGTTAATCCCACGGAAACACGCATTTAAAACCGATCGATCCTCTTTGACCGCGATACCCTCAAACAAGGGATTGCGGTCGATTTCGTCGTAAATCAGTTGGGCTTTCGCTTCGGATTTGCCTTGCATTTCACGTAAGCCACCTTGTTCTTTAATCCAACGAAGCATCAAAAGTGCTACGTAAACGGGGAAGGTTGGTACGGTATGATAAAGCGATTGGTTTTCGATGTGCGTACGATAGTTCCAGATGGTTGGGATTACCCGACCGGTATTTTCGGGGAGAACTTTCGTATTGACTAACACGCAGGTAATCCCCGCTATTCCAAAATTCTTTTGCGCCGAGGCGAAAATGATGCCAAAGCGATCTAAATCGAGTGGTTTGCTCATAAAATCCGAGGTCATGTCGGCGACCAACGGAATATCCACCTCCGGATATTGATGGTATTGAATGCCTTCAATGGTCTCGTTGGAGACAACATGCAGGTATTTTGTGTTTGCAGGCAAAGACCATTCCTTCGGAATTCGGTCGTATTTGGTTTCCTTTGAAGAGGCTAGAACATGGACTTGGGCAACTTCGTTGGCCGCATCAATCGAACGCTGGGCCCAAAAACCCGTATCCACAATGGCCATGGAATCATTTGCACCTAATAAATTCAGTGGAGCTACCGCCAATTGGCTACTTGCTCCTCCTGGCAACCATAGCACCTCAAAATAATCAGGTAATTTATATAATTCTTTCACGAGGGACGTAGCCTCTTCGATGATGGCGGTAAATTCGGGAGCTCGGTGGCTGATTTCAGCGATACTTAAACCGGATTGATTGAAATCGAGAAGAGCCGCAGCGGCTTGTTGGAACACAACCTCCGGCAAGGTCGCAGGTCCGGGGCTAAAATTATGTTTACGCATAACACGAAAATAGGAAAATATCGCTAAACTGCGTAATCATTGCAGAAAATCAGTAAAAACCATGGGCCTAAGCACAAAAATCAAACGATTCTGGAAAACCATTGGACCCGGATTGGTGACAGGTGCGAGTGACGATGACCCATCGGGCATTGCAACCTATTCCCAGGCAGGCGCGCAATTTGGATTGATGACGCTTTGGACGACAATTATCACGATACCCTTGATGGCGGCGATCCAACAAATGTGTGCGCGAATCGGATTGGTGACTTCGCAAGGCTTAACGGGAACTCTGAAGAAACATTATTCAAAGCCGGTACTTTATGTGATGTTGGTATTTAGTACTCCTGCTATTGTCATGAACATTGGGGCAGATATCGCAGGCATGGGAGCCGTGGGGAATCTCTTGTTTCCACAGATCGAGGCATCCTATTTTAGTGTAATGTTCACGATCCTTTTATTGGGGCTGATTATCTACCTGCCTTATCAAAAAATTGCCAGTACCTTGAAGTATTTGTGCATTGTGATGTTGGTGTATTTTGTGGTTCCTTTTTTATACAAACAGGATTTTGGGCAAATTGTGAGCGCCACGTTTATCCCTAAAATCGAATTTACGAAAGAGTACTTGGCCATCTTGGTGGGCATACTTGGTACGACGATTTCCCCTTACTTATTCTTTTGGCAGGCATCCGTCGAAGTGGAGGAAATGCAGCACAAAAACAAGCATTTAATGCTGAATAAACGCATCATTCATGCGATGGAAAAGGATGTGGATTTCGGGATGGGCTTTTCGGGCTTGGTGATGTATTTCATCATATTAACGACGGGGACTGTACTTTATGGAGCAGGCATTCACCAAATCGATACGGTAGAACAAGCAGCCATGGCTTTGAAACCTTTGGCGGGCGATTTGGCATACGTTTTATTTGCGGTAGGTGTCATCGGGACGGGCTTGATTGCGATCCCCGTTTTGAGTGGTGCGTTGTCTTATATCTATTCCGAAACCTTCGGTTGGGAACAAGGCCTCGATAAAAAATTCCATGAGGCCAAAGGCTTCTATGTCATCATTATGATTTCCCTCTTGCTGGGTCTCTCGATGAACTACATCGGCATCTCCCCCATTCAGGCCTTGATTTATACGGCTATCCTATATGGCGTCACAGCGCCGGTGTTAATCGGGATTATCTTACACATCTCGAATAACAAAGAAATCATGGGTGAGTACACGAATTCGAGGTATTTGAATGCCATGGGTGGCATCGCGCTGGTCTTGATGGCCGTGGCGGCGATTGCGCTGGGGGTACTTTATTATTAATCCAATTTGTAGAGACGCGCTACCTCGCGTCTAAACCCCAAAACTGTAGAGACGCGATACCTCGCGTCTGATACCCAATTGTAGTGATGTAATCCAACTTCTTGGTAATTTATCAAAATTCGATTATACAACATTCAAATTAACTACATTCGATAAGTAAATTAAAACATTAAAAGTTTCACTAAAGTGAAACAAATTTAATAACTTAGCGCCGTGCCACCCATGAGACAGGTCGTATTGTACAAACATTATTTTGAACAGTTTTATTTGGCGCAGAACACAAAAGTTCAGAACAAAATTTTGTGGATAATTAAATTAATAGAGGAGCATAATCATATTTCAAAAAAGTATTTAAAACATGTCACAGGGACAAAAGGAATCTATGAAATAAGAGTTGAGTATGCTTCAGACATTTTCCGAATCTTTTGCCTATTTGATGAAAACAACCTGATCATTTTATTAAATGGATTTCAAAAAAAATCTCAAAAAACGCCTCATTTAGAAATAGAAAAAGCTATTCAACTAAAACAAGCTTATGAAAGCGAAAAGTAATTTAACCTCGCTGGAGGATTTCACGACGAAACATTATGGACCTAAAGGGACTGTAAAGCGCAATGAATTTGAACAGGGATACGAAGATTTCAAAATAGGAATCTTATTACAAGAAGCACGTAAAAAAGCGGGATTAACTCAGGATGAATTAGCTCAAAAAGCTGGCACAACTAAATCCTATATCTCCAAAATTGAAAACAACATCAAAGAAGTCCGTATTTCGACATTACAGAAAATTGTAGAAAATGGACTTGGAGGAAAGTTGGAGTTGTCAATTAAGCTATAAATCGAATCCAGATCGTAGAGACGCGCTACCTCGCGATAAAAGCCCTAGGTTAAAACCTAGGGTTAATAACCCCAGACTTTAGTCTGGGGAATAAAAAAACACCCACCTTTTCAGATAAGTGTTTTCGTGGACCAGCATGGGCTCGAACCATGGACCCCCTGATTATGAGTCAGATGCTCTAACCAACTGAGCTACAAGTCCGCATTAGATTACGCTAATGTGTTGCAAAATTAATTAATTATTGCTTTCGAACTAATTTGGAATGAATATTTTCTAAATTTAAGGCTTGAAAAAACGTTAGCAACCGGCGCATGTTTCCAACCAAAATCATCAATGATCCTATTTACGGATTCATTAAAATCAATAACCCTTTCATCCTCAAACTGATTGATCATCCTTTCGTTCAACGGTTAAAGCGAATCAAACAATTAGGCCTCGCCGAATTTGTTTATCCTGGTGCGCATCATACGCGCTTCCACCATGCCTTGGGTGCGATGCACCTAATCGATGAAGCGCTGAACAACCTCAAAGCAAAGGGCTATCAGATCTCCGACGATGAAATGGAGGCCGCCGAAATTGCCATTTTATTGCATGATATCGGCCATGGACCCTTTTCACACGTATTGGAATATACGCTATTAAACCACGTACACCACGAAGAGATTTCGAATCTAATCATGGAAAAGCTCAACCAACACTTTAATGGTCGTCTAAGCCTTGCTATTTCCATGTTCGATGATTCGTATCCACGGAAGTTTTTTCATCAATTGATTTCGAGCCAATTGGACGTTGACCGACTGGATTACTTATCCCGCGACTCCTTCTACACGGGTGTTCGAGAAGGATTTATTGGTTCTGAACGCCTATTAAGTATGCTAGACCTGCAAGACGAGACGCTTGTCATGGAGGAAAAAGGGATTTATTCAATCGAGAACTTCTTGATGGCGCGCCGATTAATGTATTGGCAAGTATATCTACACAAAACGGCCATCGCAGCGGAAACCATGTTGATCCAAATTCTTCGTCGGGCCAAAGATTTAATCGCGGAAGGAAAAAAGCTTACTTGTTCAAAAGCCCTAATGCTTTTCCTAAAGAAGGAATATACCTGGGAAGAATTCACGGCGGATCCCAATTTATTATTGGCCTTCACTGATTTAGATGACCACGACGTTTGGGCAGCGATAAAAACCTGGAAGGATGCAGATGATAAAATACTTTCCATGTTGTGCAGCCACTTTTTGAGTCGGAAATTATTCACTTGCAAACTTGGAAGCCAACCCCTCCCTAAATCTAAACGTACCGAAATTTCCGAAGAGATTAAGAGCAAGTTGAACATTAGTGATGAGGAATTATCCTATTTTGTTATCGAAGGTTCTACGAGTAATTCGGCTTATGTTCAGGGAGATAACACGATAAAAATCGTCGATAAACTAGGTCAAGTGGTCGAGTTAACCGAGGCATCTGACCTACCTACCATTCAAGCGCTCAGTAAGATTGTAAAAAAATACTACTTTTGTTGTCCAAAGAGCGTATATTTGCAAGGCGAATTGAACACGCATTAAATTCCCAATACCCTATATGAAGTTTACCGTTGACCAAATAGCGACCATCATTCAAGGAGCAGTAGAAGGCGACGGAACACAATTCATCACGGGCTTCGATAAAATTGAAGAGGGAAAACAAGGGAGTATCTCCTTCCTATCTAATCCGAAATACGAATCCTATTTATACGACACCCATGCCACAGCGGTTATTGTTGCGGCTGATTTGGCCTTAAAATCGTCCGTTAAAACAACGCTAATTCGGGTGAAAGAGCCCTATGTGGCCTTTACCATCTTATTACAAAAGTATCAAGAGATGATGTCTATTCGGGAAATAGGCATTCAA
>JBDKFF010000197.1:0-7980 GCA_039798865.1 Bacteroidota bacterium | reverse complement strand
CCGATGAACACCAAACCAATGCTCACAAATACCAAGAAAAGAATCAGACGGCGACCTTCGAACACGCGCAGGTGAAATTAGATGAAAAATAATCCCAATTTACGGAATAAATACGAATTATTTGGGAAGACTTTTAATCAACGCAATCATGGCAAAAGCGATAGATCCCAACGAAAATCCAAGGGTAAACCATGGCGTTATCGTATGAAAATAAGCATCCAAGTAACGCCCAAGATACACCCCAACCAAAATGGTCACTAACATTTGAAAAGCCGCCCCAATAAAACGCTGGTATGAATTCATCGATTTAAAAATATTCCTCGTTGGACATACTAAATTTATGAATTTTCACTTATATATATCGTAAATTTGAAAATTGTATGCCCCAATACCTATGATTCGTCTCCTTTCGGTAGCCCTTATCTTTTTGATAACTTGGAGCTGTTCTCAAAACAGCACCAAACCCGCTGCCGTAACGTTTCATAACATCAATTCGAAGTACAATGCCATCTGGCAAGCTGATCAACTCCTCCAAAATCTACAGAGTCAATTCCGAAACGAGCGCATTGAAAATTACGCGAATGAATTACCCATCATCGCACCTGTTGACTCCAGTTTCGGCATAACCCACAAATTAGAAATTGCGAACCTGATACGAAAAGCCTCGTTGGTGATCGATAGACATCAAAATTCCAAGTATGTCGACGATGCCTACCTGCTAATCGCACAAGGAAGGTACTTCCAAAGTGACTTAAAAAACGCACTAGAAACGCTAAAATACATCAATACGCTCGATCCCGACAAACAAACACAGCGTCAAGCAATGACCTTATTGTATCAGGTCTACCTCGTACAAAAAGATTTTGAATCTGCTGAAAAAACAGAAAATTTCATTCTTGAAAATGGCCTGGAATCTTGGGGATACTCATTAGTCAAAGCCTACGAACACCAACTGAAAGGCGAAGTGAAATCGAGCATTCAATTAGTCAACCAACTCGTTGGAGATACCAAAAATCGCCAAGATCGTAGTCGGCTCTATTTCATCTTAGGCCAAATGCTTGAACGAAACAATCAGTCGGGCCTAGCGCAGCAAGCCTATCAAAATAGCATGCGCCAAAAATCAAATTATGAATTAACGCTTCGGGCAAATATTGCCAATAAAGCCTTGGAAAAATCGGTTTCCTCATTAGAAAAACTTCTTGAAGACCCTAAAAACGAAGATCAAAAATCGGAAATTTATATCGCCTTAGGAAAGATCTATTTGGAGGAAAAAGATTTAGCGAAGGCAAAAAATGCTTGGCAACAAGCCACGAAAAACAATCCCAATAGAGGGGAACTCTATTTTCAATTGGGAAGCCTTTTTGCCGATCAACTTCATGATTATGCCCGAGCGTCGGCCTATTTTGACTCCGCAACTACCTATTTATCAAACTCAAATCCGAATTATCCATTGGCGGTCAAAGCCCAAAAAAATTGGAATAAATATGTGGCTTTGGAACAGATTATTCAACAAGAAGATTCGCTTCAAAAGCTAGCAAAGCTGTCCTTGTCAGAATTAAAGGCGATCTATGAAAAAGCACAAGCCAAAAAAAGTACACGCAATGATTCCCTTGCCAAGTCGCAAAGCAAGACCATCAAAGTAGCTGTTACCTTTACACGCCGACCGCCGAGCGCCGATCAACAAAGTTTTTATTTCTACAATGAACAAGCGCGTTTACGTGGAGAACAAGAATTCACCATGAAATGGGGGATACGTACGTTGGAGGATTATTGGGACCGAAAGAATAAGCAAAACGCCCCGACCGTCGTTAACGCCCTGTCCGCCTCATCCATAAAGGATAGCTCGTTAGTTTCTTCCAACGTTAGCAGCACCGATTCCATGCAATTATGGATTGACGCGATTCCAAGAAACGATACAAAAATGCTAGCATCAAACAAAAAGAAAGAGCAAGCCTTATTTGAACTTGGTAAACACGCAAAGACACAAATGAGTAACAATGCGCTGGCATTGCTTCATTTGGAACGCTTAATGAACGAATTTCCGTACACATCCTTGGAAGCTGAAGCGCTCTATTTACAATACCTGAGTTCTGAAACGCAGACGCAGAAAAATAAGTACAAAACGCTTTTGTTTGATCGCTTTCCCGATTCAATTTACCGTCTAACCATTTTGAAACTTGAATCCGGAACTTTATCGGATTCGAAAGAGCAACAGGCAGAAAAAGCCTATGAATCGGCCTACTCAGAATTTAAGGCTAACCGATTCGATTTATGTTTAAAATCATGCCAAACGCTAAGAATACAATTCCCGGGTAGCAAATCGGAGGATAAAATTGTATTTTTAAGTGCCTTATGCTATGCCGGACTTAAAGAACGGGAGCAATATGTGAAAACCTTAACTCAATTCATCCAACTTTTCCCTGCAAGTCCTTTGAAGAAAGAAGCAGCGGAAAGATTGAATGCTATCCCTAAAAACTAATGCGTATGCTTGAAACCGGGAAATACGAAAAATTCATCCGATTTATGTATCGATTCTTTATCGGGTCGACATTAGGTTTAATTTTGCTCATTTTGGCAGTCAACTTCAATTTTTTATGGCTCTTTGGGGGCATGCCAAGTCTTCAAGAATTAGAGAATCCCAAAAGCCAAGTGGCTTCCTTAATCATATCGGAAGACGGACAGGAAATTGGCAAATATTTTCGTGAAAATCGTAATCCCTTGAGTTTTGAGGAACTACCCGACAACATAGTCAATACATTAATTTCAACCGAGGATGCAAGATATACCACGCATTCGGGGATTGATATTCGATCGATGTTCCGCGTGCTTTTCTCGTTTGGTACCTCGGGTGGAGGAAGTACCATTTCCCAGCAATTAGCTAAAAACCTATTTCACACGCGCTCCATGGAATTTGGGGAGGACGACCCCCTTTACATGGGATTATTGATGAAAATAGACGGGATTCGCACCGTCATCGCCAAGGTGAAGGAATGGATTTTAGCGATACGTTTGGAACGAAGATACACGAAACAAGAAATCCTTGCTATGTACCTCAATGAGGTGAGTTTTGGAAATAATGCCTTTGGAATACAGGTAGCTTGTAAGACTTATTTCCAAAAAGAATTAAAAGACATCAGCCTCACGGAATCCGCTACCCTGATTGGTTTGTTACAAAACCCCTCTTTGTATGACCCACGAATTCGCCCGGAAAGGACTTTAGAGCGCCGCAACGTGGTATTGGGGCAATTAGCCAAATATGAATTCATTCCTCAAGAGGACTTGGCAAAAATGCAAGCGGAGGATCTTAATCTGCACTACCGAGTTGAAAACCAAAATACGGGAGCAGCACCCTATTTCCGTGAGGCGATTCGCCAACAGGTTTTGTCGGCCCTCAAAGAACTGAACAAGGACCGACCGGAGGACCAGCAACTGAACTTATACACGAGTGGCTTACGTATTTATACAAGTATCGATTCGCGCATGCAAAAATATGCAGACGAAGCCGTGAAGGAACACATGCGTGCTGAGCAAAAGTTATTCTACGAACATTGGAGGGGACGTAATCCCTGGGTAAATGAAGAAATGAAGGAAATCAAAGGATTCCTAAAGGATGCGATGCGGCGCACGCAACGTTACCGCGACCTGATGGCAGCCTATAACAACGATGAATTCAAGGTTTGGGAAGAGCTACGCAGACCCATCAAAATGACCGTTTTTACGTGGGATGGAGACAAAGACACGACCTTAAGCCCGATGGACTCCTTGAACTATTATAAGCGAATCTTGAATTGTGGCATGATGGCCATGGATCCAACGAACGGACATGTTAAAGCTTGGGTGGGTGGTATCAATTACAAGTACTTTAAATTCGACCATATTTCGCAAAGTAAACGACAACCTGGCTCAACTTTCAAGCCATTTGTTTACGGCGCGGCGATTGAAAATGAAATCGTAACGCCTTGCGATGCGCTGGTCGATGAACCAGTAACCTTTGGCGAAGAAGATGGTTTGAGCGGTGGAACGTGGACCCCCCACAATTCAGATGGGAAATACAGCTATCAAAGCATGAAACTCCGTCGGGCCATGGGATTATCCATCAACACGATTTCTGCTAAATTGATGAAACAATTAGGGCCCGATAAAGTCGCCGACTTTGCCCATAAATGTGGTATTGAAAGTCCATTGCATGAAGTTCCATCCCTTTGTTTAGGTGCCTCGGAAGTATCTTTGTATGAACAAGTAGCTGGATATAGTACCCTGGCGAATGGAGGAGAACGTATTGACCCAATCCTGGTTTTGCGCATAACGGATAAGGTAGGAAATGTATTAAAAGAATATTCTCCACCGGTAAAAGCTGTGATTAAACCCGAAACAGCCTATTTGATGACCTATATGCTCCAAGGTGCCGTGCAAGAACCCGGAGGAACAGCGGAAGGCTTAAAACGAACCTCGCTAGTCAGTGGAAATGAGATCGGGGCAAAGACAGGGACAACGTCGAATTATTCGGATGGATGGTTTATGGGGGTAACCCAAAAAATCGTTGCTGGCGTTTGGGTTGGTGGAGATGACCGAAGTATCCACTTCCGTAGCTTGGCGCTCGGGCAAGGCGCTAAAATGGCCATGCCTGCCTATGCCAAATTCATGGAAAAAGTGTACAGCGATCAATCCTTAGCCATTGAAGGATATCGAAAAATGCCATTCACGAAACCGGAGAATTTCGCCTTTGACCTAACGTGTTTAGGCCGTACGGCTGGAGCTGATTCGACCGCCATCGTTGACCCCTAAGTAATGAAAATGAAATCCATTCTATACCTAAGTTTTGTCAGTTTATGGCTGATGGGGTGCCAACAAACCCAAGAAGAGAAAGAAGAGGCGATCGCAAAGAAGACCTGTGGCTCTTGCCATAAATTTCCGGAACCCAATCTTTTGGACAAAAAGACTTGGGAGACCGGTGTATTGCCCGAGATGTCTTACCGCTTGGGATTGGGGAATCGATTTGAATTAATGACGCGCATCTCAGAAGAACAATATCAAAGCGCGATGCAGCTCAATATCTATCCAGAGACACCGACTATTTCACCCGAAGAATGGCAGGCCATTGTCAATTATTACACCCGAAACGCCCCCGCGAAACCTACTCCACAGAAGAAAAAAGAATCGATCAGTCTTGATGCGTTCCAATTTAAGGTTGAGAATTACATCACCCCGAATGACCAGATTGCGGGAGTTACCTCCATTAAAATTCATCCGACCAAACCGGAGGTTTGGGTAGGTATGCGAACGCACCAAACGGTCGTTCTGGATAAAAACCTTAAAGCCAAAGGTCATTTCGAAACCCGGAGCTCTAATATTTCTACCCAATTTATCGGATCTCGTACCTTCCTAACGGGAATCGGGAAAATGTATCCCAATGACGAGAAACTGGGAACCATGTATGAATTACAGGGATCAAAGCCCGTAACTATTTTAGATTCACTGAAAAGGCCAGTTGACCTTCAGGTAGCTGATTTAAATGAAGATGGTATACTTGATTATGTCATTTGTGAATATGGCTTTGAACAAGGCCAACTAATCTGGGTAGACGGTAAAACAAAAGAAAAACATCCACTCAAAATGCAGGCCGGCGCCCGGAATGTCGTTATTCGAGATTTTACCGGGGAGGGAAAGCCTGATTTGATGGTCTTAACAGCACAATCGAGAGAAGGCGTTTCGTTGTTCATCAATAAAGGCAAGGGGGCTTTTATCGAAAAACCTTTGTTGCAATTTGACGCTGTATTTGGAAGTAGTTACATGGAGGTGGCCGACATGAACAAAGATGGCTATGCCGACATCATCGTATCGAATGGAGATAATGCCGATTACTCATTCTCAAAGAAGGCTTTTCATGGTGTCCACCTTTACCTAAATGACGGTCGGAACAATTTCAAAGAATCCTATTTCTTCCCTGCTTACGGGGCCTCGAAAACAATTGCGCGTGACTTTGACCAAGATGGAGATCTCGACCTAGCCATGATTGCCTTTTTTGCGGAAAACGATAAAGGGAAAAATGAAGGATTTCTGTATTTCCAAAATCAGGGCAACATGACTTTTAAAGTCAGTAATTTAGGCATCGCAACAGGCCCACATTACATCGTCATGGACGCGGGGGATGTAGATAAGGACGGTGACTTAGATATTCTATTAGGAAATTACCAATTTGGCAAAAGAAAGCCAGGCGAGCATGTCCCACCTGGCTTACAAATGCATTATGTAAAGAATCTATTGCGCTAGTTTTGCCCCGGCAGGGATAAAACTTTGCGCTTGATTACTTTGGCTCAAGTAAGACGCCCCATAAGTCCATCCAATCTTTTGCTTACGACCCTTAAATGTGTAGCTAAAGTCCTTCCCTGCTGGAACGGCCGCTTTTACCAAAGGCGCGACCGGCTTGAACACCTTCATCGCTCCTCGGTTTTGCAAAGCCACGTAAGCAAGCTCATTCCCTACTTGGATTCCGACGAAAGATTTAGCATCTCCAGGTACCAAAATTCCTGAATTAGGCATGTATTGAAAGCCCTTGGAACTACCCAATAAAACGCCACCATTCGAGGCATCATAACGTCCCATGGCAACCTCATTCCCAAAGTTATTTCCGATGTAAATAATATCTAGGTAACCATCCTGATTGGCGTCCATGACCTGCATACCATTTAAGGCCGAAACCTGAGCCATGGCAGGCAATTCATGTAATTCAAATTTACCTCCCCCCTTATTCTCAATATACATGGATGCATTTTCTGTGACGGATAATTTTTGCGCCTTTTTCTTCTCCGAATCATTCAAGAATGTTTCTTGAGTTACCTTGCCAAAATCCTTGTAATAAACGAATCTTGCACGTGTTGAATTCATTTGTTTGTGCGTGTCATCTTTTCCGAAAAGAGGTGCAGAAACGGGTGTTCCCTCCGCATTTTGGAAATAGACAAACGGGAAAACATCGTAAACCCCATTCCCATCTAGATCGCCATGCAATACCTCGACAGGTTGTTTCGCACTTGCTCGCAATAGGGTATTTTTACCCATGTTTCCTGCGACAAAATCCATATCGCCATCTTGATCGAAATCAGCTGAGGTAATCGACCCCCACATCCCGGAGGCTTGCTCTAATCCCGTATCCGTCAATTTCTTCAAGCGGCCCTTTGCGTTTTCATAAACCTGAATAGGCAGAAACTCTCCAGCAACGATTAAGTCGGCCCAACCATCTTGATTGTAATCACTCCAAACCGCATCACAAATCAAAGCCTCTAGCAATAATTCTGGGGCTATTTGTTTCGTTACATCCACATACTTAATCTGTTCCGCTTTCGAATCATTTCGTAATAAACGAGAAACAGTTCCCTTAGGATACTGGAATGGAACGTTACGTCCACTAACAAACAGATCTAAATCCCCATCGTGATCAATATCCGACGCCCTTACGGCAGCATTGCTCTCGGTAAATATGGGCAACGCATTTACTTGCAGCGTAAAATTGCCCTTACCATCATTCTGGTAAACAACGTCTTGAGAAGAACTAGAACCCACTTTTTCCTCTGTTCCACCTCGAGCAACATAGAGATCCAAATCGCCGTCCTTGTCCATGTCAATCAATAAACTTCCCAAATCCTCTCCCAACTTCTTCGGTGCATCATAAGCTCCTTCTAAGAACTTTTTGGTAAATGTCCCATTCGCTTGTTGGAGATAAAATATCCCGGAATAAAATTTCGCGCCGCCGACAAATAAATCCTCTCTACCGTCTCCATTCACATCCCCTACTGAGGCTCCTGGACCCAATTGAGACATTTTTTGGGGTGTCGTACTTTGGAAATTGAAATCGATAAAATCAAATTCTTTATGAATATCCGTTAATTGAACCGATTCACTAATATCTGTAAACAAGGCCTTCTCCTGAGTAAACAAGCTGACGTAAGCCTGATTAGCTTTGGCGATCGAAGCATGAAGAACTTG
>JBDKFF010000196.1:0-4358 GCA_039798865.1 Bacteroidota bacterium | reverse complement strand
GTATCGATGTGAACCAATGGGAAGGGAATCTTACCTGGATAAAATGCTTTTTGTGCCAAGCGAACCAAGGTAATGGAGTCCTTCCCGCCTGAAAATAGGAGGGCAGGGCGCTCGAATTGCGCGGCTACTTCGCGAAGGATGTAAATGGACTCATCCTCGAGCTGGCGGGGGAAGTGTCCGATTTTATCGTTTAAGGTATTCATATGCTGCTATTAGGCGTGTAATCCACATTCTTTTTGAGAATTTTCCCACCACCAACGGCCTGCGCGTGGGTGCTCTCCTTCTGCAATAGCGCGCGTACAAGGGGCGCATCCGATGGAAATAAATCCTTTTTTGTGTAAGGGGTTTTGTGGGATTTTATGTTCAGTCAAATATTCAGTCATGGTTTCAAAAGACCAATCGATGAGCGGATTGATCTTGTAAAGATTCTTTTGGGCATCCCATTCGATCATGGGCATGTCGGCACGATTCTCGGATTGCTCCGCGCGAAGCCCCGTAATCCAAACATCCGCACCATGTAGGGCACGATTAAGGGGTTCGATTTTTCGGATGAAGCAACATTCCTTGCGGTTTTCCACGGATGTATAGAAGGAATTAAAACCTTTTTCGGCGACTAACTTTTCGACCGCTTCGGTTTGCGGGAAATAGGTTTTGAGTTCAAAACCCAATTTTTTAACCGTCAAGTCAATCAATTCATAGGATTCCTGAAATTGGCGGCTTGTATCTAAGGTGAAGATTTCAATACCTAAATTTTGCGAGGCAATCGCATGGGTAATCGCTTGGTCTTCTTGGCCGAATGAGGTAGAAAAAACCAATTTTTTACCAGCAAAATGCGATGCGATTTGTTGCATGCGCTCCGCTAAAGTAAGAGCCCTTAAAGATGTTTCGAAATTTTCAGGAATCATGTGGTAACTTTTGTGCAAAGATATACAAAGTCTATTGAATAGCTATACTATGCTTTAAAAATAATACATGAATGTTTGAAAACTTTTATAAATTGGATTGAGTTTAAAGACTATGCGAACGGGAAATGAAATCATCTTGGATGATGCTGCTGATGACCAAGCAGATGTGTTTTTGGATTTACGCAATCTGAAACATTTGGTGCGTCATGGGGAAGGTCAGCGTTTGGAATTTAAGATGAAGGTGAAGTTTCCGGAGAAGATTATCAAGGAGTTGGTCGCCTTTGCCAATTCAGACGGCGGTCACTTGTTCGTGGGTGTTTCGGATGATGGCCAAATCGAGGGGTCTAAATTCGTAGATGAGGATCAATTTCTATTGGAAAAGGCTATTTCAGCGTATTGTTTTCCGGCCTTTACCTACCATGTCTATCGAATTCCGCTGGAGAATGGAAGGGCCGTATTGGTTTACCATGTTTTTGAGAGTGTCGATAAGCCACATTATGTCCAATTGGAATCGGATCCGCATCCGGTGTGTTATGTAAGAGTAAAGGATCGAACGATTAAGGCGAGTAAAGAGATGAAGCAGATCCTTCGTCGGGAAAATGAAGAGGGCTTATCTTTTGCCTATGGAGATTCTGAGCGCTGGTTGATGGAATACCTTCGAACGAATGAACAGATTACACTTTTGGAGTTTGCCACGAAGGCGAATTTGCCAATATGGTTAGCATCCCGTAAATTGGTGTTGTTGGTATTGAGTCGGGTGTTAAAAATTGAAGCGGGGGAACAACAAGATATATATTCTTTGCGATGAAAAAATGGATCCTATTTCTGGGGATGTTGCCTTTGGCCTGCTCAAAGATGGCTAACGATCCGGGTGTTACACCCGCTCCGCAGACAGGCACAGCTTCATCTTTTGATATCATGCAGGATAAGTTGTTGACGCCCAGCTGTGCGACTTCGGGTTGTCATTTATCGAATAAGGATGCGAGTTATGCCCAACATGGTTTGGTTTTGGCGAAGGGTTCTTCCTATGCGAATCTGGTTGGGGTGGCGTCTGTTAATTCGGTTGCATTTAAAAATTCGGTTCTTCGCGTTCGGAAATTTGCTTCGGGGGAGAGTTTACTTTACCACAAGTTGAATTGGGATTTGAGCCACCATGGTTTATCAAATTACGGTGCACCGATGCCTTTGGGCGGGAAGCCTTTAAGTAAAGGACAAATAGCTTTCGTTCAGAAATGGATTGATGCAGGGGCTCCTTCCACGGGGGAGGTGGCGGATGCTAAATTATTGGATGATACGACACCGAGTTTTGTGGAGGATGCGAATTTTACTCCGCTAACTACCCCCAGCGCAGAAGGGAAATCAGGGATACAGTTAAAAGTGGATCGTTTTGTGGTTCCTGCTAATTTTGAGAGGGAATTATTTGTTCGCCGGCCGCTAAACAATGCGGAGCCGGTATATATCAATCGGATCAAATTGAAATCGCGGGCCAATAGCCATCACATGGTATTGTATGATTTTCGTTCAAAAACCCTTTTGCCAGCGACAGATGAAATTCGGGATTTAAGAAATTTAGACAACTCTCTAAATATTGCTACGTTTGTTCAAATGTCTAATCACATCTTTTTGGGTGGCGGGACGGATCCAAATTCCGATTACAGTTTTCCGGAGGGTTTTGCGATTCAGCTTCCAGCGAACGCGTCCATTGATTTGAATCCACATTATTTCAATAAGACGAAAGAGAATCTTTATGGAGAAAATTATGTGAATTTGTATACGATACCGGCGGCACAGGTAAAGAAGGTGGTACAAATGATTGATTTTAATGCGACTAATTTTACCTTGCCCGCTAATCAAACGACTACAATTACCCGTGATTTTAAATTTGATAAGAATGTGGCCATCGTCTCATTGACCTCACATTACCATGAGCGCGGTAAATTATTTCAGATAAAAATAAAGGGAGGTCCGCGGGATGGCGAATTGATCTATGAGAATTCCGATTGGGCTCATCCGAAAGTCATTAACTATGAAACTCCCATTCAGCTACAAGCTGGGGAAGGATTAACTTCCGTTGTTACCTACGTGAATAATACCAATAAGGACCTTGCTTTTGGACTTACCTCAGAGGATGAAATGAATATCATTTTCGGCTATTATTACGTACGCTAATTTCCATGAATTCAGGCGCTTAATAAATTTCTCCAATCCTGTTTTTTATATCAAACATTGACTTATATTTGCCTCCGCTTCTTGAAATATTTCAAGAAATAACACCTAAATAGTACAATTTTTTGCATTTTTTGTATTCTAACCATAATTAATTCTGCTTGGATAGACTTTTACTCCCCTAGGTTTTCATGGAACATAAACACAAGAATAAAATGACGGCTGCCGGACTATTGGTAGCCATGGGTATTATCTACGGCGATATCGGAACTTCTCCGCTCTACGTAATGCAAGCCATCATCGGCGACAACCCCATTAATGAATTGACGGTTTTAGGCGGTTTGTCATGTATTTTCTGGACATTGACCTTACAAACCACGTTGAAATACGTGATTTTAATCCTACGTGCCGATAACAAAGGGGAAGGAGGAATCTTTGCGCTCTTTGCCTTGGTTCGCCGTCATGCGAAATGGCTTACTTTGCCTGCCATCATCGGTGGGGCGACTTTATTAGCCGATGGTATTATTACGCCACCGATTTCCGTTTCATCTGCGGTGGAAGGGCTGCGCATGTTACATCATGCTGATGGCACTCCGTTTGTCACAGATACGGTTCCTTTGGTCATTATGATCTTAACGGCGCTCTTTTTATTCCAAATTTTGGGTACCAAGATTGTCGGTAAATTCTTCGGTCCGGTCATGTTGGCCTGGTTTTCCATGCTCGCTTTAACCGGAATTTTAGGTATTGAAAACGATTGGTCTATTTTACGTGCCATTAACCCAAGTTATGCCTGGGATTTATTAACGACCCATCAAGCAGGTTCTGCCGGCTTTTGGAGTTTAGGGGCTGTATTTTTATGTACAACAGGTGCTGAGGCCCTTTATTCGGATTTAGGACACTGTGGTCGAGAAAATATCCGAGTTTCCTGGATGTTCGTAAAAGTTGCCCTATTGCTTCAATACTTTGGCCAAGGTGCTTGGTTGTTGTCGCAAAATGGGACTTTGTTGGGTGCACAAAAGCCGATTTTCGAATTGTTAAAATCTGAGTTGGGTGTTCAGTTTTTGTTCTCGGGCATTATGCTCGCGACTTTGGCCGCCGTTATTGCTTCGCAAGCCTTAATCTCCGGTTCATTTACCTTGATCTCCGAAGCTATTCGCTTAAACTTCTGGCCACGCGTTCGATTGATTTACCCTTCGGATCAAAAAGGTCAATTGTACGTTCCTTCGATTAATTTATTGCTTTGGATTGGTTGCGTGGGAGTTGTTTTATGGTTCCGTGAATCAGCTA
>JBDKFF010000195.1:0-9506 GCA_039798865.1 Bacteroidota bacterium | reverse complement strand
TTTATTCAAGTATGATTTAGGCAGCGGTTCCTATAAGGACGTAGCGTATTTTTATACGATGGTCGGAACGAAATTAGCCGTCAGCGAAAATGTTGTCTTATACCCAAGTGCCTTGTTCCGTACAGCTAAGGACGTGCCATTGAGCTGGGATGCGAACGTATATGCGCAACTCAACAAGCGTTTTGATGTGGGATTGAACTACCGCCATCAAGATAGCTGGGGAGTACGTTTGGGACTCCAAGCAACCAAGAAGATATACGTAGGTTATGTCTACGAGATGCCGACCTCGGCCATGAGTAAGATGAGTGTCCAATCGCATGAGATTGCCCTGCGCTATTCATTAACGAAATAAGCGAAAGCCCCAGAGACCCTGGGGCTTTTTTTATGGAATAGCTTCTAGACGCGAGGTATCGCGTTTCTGCGGCCCAAGGCCTAAGGGCCTAATTGTAAAATCGCTACTGGATTTTTCACGACGATATCTTTATTTTCGTCCTTCATTTCGCCGGTCTCTGGATTGAATTTAAACTGTTGTATGCGATTTTCGTCCTTGCACGCGACATAGATTTTGGTTCCTGATTTATCAAATTGAAAATTACGAGGAACTTTACCTACCATGACTTCGCGTTGGAATTTAATCCGGCCATTGGCTTCGACTTTGTAAACGACCAGTGAATTTCTTGTGATTCGATTGGATGCGACTAGCCATTTGCCATTCGGGGATAGGTGAATGTCAGCACTCGCTTTGGGGCCATCACCTCCTGAGAGGTCCAAAATTTCGCGCTGGACAAATTCCCATTTAGTTCCTTGGTTTTCATATACATCTACGGTGCCGCTCACTTCACCCAGGATGTAAATCCACTGCTCGTTGGGGGAAAAAATAAAATGCCGTGGACCTGTTCCCGCAGGGAATTGGGTTAGGCTGTATTTGTCTTCAACCCGTCCGTCCGGCCTAAGTTTATAGTGGTAAATTTTATCCCCTCCTAAATCCGATATGTGTAATTCATTTTCATCTTTGGTCAAAACTACCATGTGGGCATGCGAAGAGGCTTGTTGGGGGTATTTGCCGGAGCTAACATATTCGAGTTTTTGACTTAAGGGTTCTATTTTCCCTTGCGTGGTTTGAAAGATGGAAACACTCCCTCCCATGTAATTGGCCGTATATAAGGTTTGGCTCTTGGTACGGAAATTGATGTGACAAGGGGCATCGCCCTCGGTTAGTTGATGGTTTATCTCCTCCCAATTTCCGGTCGGGCTTTTCTTAAAACTAAAAACGGCACCTTGATTTTTAACTTGCTCAGAAACGGAGAATAAATATTGCCCATCCGTCGATACAATTTGATAGGAGGCCTGTGGAACGGAGATCTCCGAGATTTTTTGGCCGTTACTTGTCTGAATTAGCTCAATCCCCGCATTACCTTGTGCGGTGTAGGACCCTACTAAAAGCGTATCGGTCGCTGGACGAAATAAGGTAATCAGGGAACAAATGAGCATGAACATAGTGCCTTAATTTAAGGGATACAATTGGCTTAAGCTTTGTATCCACGATTGGAATAATTGATTTTCGAGTTCACAAGCCACCGCGGCATGCGTTTCCCAATCCGGCGAGAATTCAGCAAGTTGTGCTTTCATCTCATTTAAGTGCCCTACTTCCTCGACAATAATTGATTTGACTTGAATCTTGGATTGCTGGGCCGTTAGGATCTCTTGGTATATGGGATATAGTTCGTCTGCACGTACTTCTATGGCATAAGTTACTAATAAATAAGATGCCCATTTCAAGTCATAGCCAGATAATCCCAAGGTTTTTTTGATGTATTTACTAACCCATACGTCTAGCATGTCCAAGTAGTATTTAGAGGTCTGCGGGCTGATTAGCCAAGCATCTTCGTAATTCTCAAAACCTGTGGGTGCTAGTTTCGAAATTTGCTTCTTCAGGTAATAGGCATGGCGATGTTCTTCGGCGGCATGCTTGAGGATCAATAAACTAACATCGGTTTTGGATTCAAAACGAGAGATCTTTTTAGCTCCGGTGTTCTCCAGAAAGGAAAGTGTGTTTAGCCATTGGGCATGCACAAACGGATCTTTCGTAATTTGTTCGATGAGGGGTTTTAATTGCGTATTCATTTGGCGGATTTAATTCATAACAAAGATAAGTTCTCCGTGCTGAATTGAGAACAATAAATTACATTTACCTACTATTTTCGAATGACTATGCCAATTAGCTACCAAATTAATCCTGTGCTCTCCACAGCTGATTTTATTGATATCCTCCAACGGTCTACACTTGGGGAGCGAAGACCCGTGAATGACCTTGAGGCGATGGATACGATGTTCAAATATGGTAATGTATATGTAGCAGCCTATGATGAGAAAACCTTGGTTGGCCTCGCCCGCGTCATGACCGACTTTGTTTACACGAGTTATTTGTCCGATTTGGCAGTGGATGTAGCGTTCCAACAACAGGGTATCGGGAAAAGACTGATTCAGGAGGTTCAAAAGGCTACACCTCAGGCTAAAGTTATTTTATTAGCCGCCCCAGCAGCAGAAAAGTATTATCCGAAAATTGGAATGAAAAATCACCCGCACTGCTACTTGTTGGCTCCCGGGGATGAATTAGTGTAAAATCGCCAGGCGTCTACTGTAAAATTTGCCTGTATCTGTTTTGAAACTTACGAAGTAATTGGCGCTTGTCCATTTGCTCGTATCAATCGTTTTCATGTAAGCATTGGTAATGCGTTCCCGGTACATGACTTTCCCCGCCATGTCATAAATCTCAAGCAGGCCTACGCCTGGGTTTTCCCAAGAAATTTGCAGGTAATCGGAACTTGGATTGGGACTGCATTTAAAATCGAAATTTAATTTGTCTTCCACGACCACCGGGAATCCAGAAAAAGCAAACGCACGCATGCCCAATCCATTCTTGATGAATGGACCCGGGAAACCATATTCTTTATTTCCCGTTTGAAAATCACGGTGGTAGTCGGGTAAATAACTAATCACATTCCCCGTATAATTTTGATTGAACGTAATGATGATTTCATTTTTCACCGCCTCAATATTCGTAATGTAGGGTTCGAAGGTATTCGCATTTAACTTGTCCCAATAGAAGTATCGGGCTAGTTTTGCTTGTATCGTATTCCCTTTCGCGTCAACGACTAAGGTGTCTTTCGTGATGTGCAAATTTTGCCCTTCTTCAAATCGTAGATATACCTTATTACGTTCTTGTTCTGTTTTGAAATACGCTTTTTGAATATTAGGGCTATTTATTTCAACCGAATAGTTACGCTTATAAACTTGGTTTGACATCAAACGAAACAACTCGAGCGCCGTCTGCCGATATCCTAAATTGGTATAGTGTAAGCGATCCGGCAAAAGCCCGGTTGTCCCTACGGTTGCAAAGGAGCGAACATAACTATTTCGACTAGCTAAGGCTCGTTGATCCTCACGTAATTGTGCCGCAAATCGATTGGGATATTCGTAGATGCTTACTTGCGGGTTGAACACAAACTGAGCACTTGGGAAATATTGTTTGTATTTCTGAAGCAAGGAATTAAACTTCTCTCCCCAGGTATAAGGTGATTTTGTATCTGAGGCTTCCGCTTCTCCCTGACGATACACTATGGCGCGAACTTTGGAAAGTGTTTTCGACTTCAAAGCCTTGTAGTACATAATATTTCCACCATCCAAGGCTTTGGTATTTCCATCAAGTTGCAAATGCCAATCGATGCTACTACCACCCGCGGCGGAGTTGATAATGGCTACCGGAATTTTCTCCGAATCAATAATGAGTTTCGCCAATTCAGAGGCAAAAGGTCCGATACGGGCACGCCCAACGGCTAATGACCAAAGCGTGTCAGCCGGATTATAAGGCCCGTAATTTTCGGGTCCCTGAACGAGTCCAAAAGAACGACACCATTCCCCCTGATAAACCAAATCATCAATAGGCCCAATCCACGCATTCGATTGCCCGGAAACATAAAAGACATCCCCCGCCACCAAATTACTACGGCGAACAATAAGGCTAGAATCTGCATTTTTATGGCCATAAATTTCGATTCCGTATTCCGCTAATTCCGCTGGAATTTTCAATGTTTCGGCTACTTTGGCCGTACCATTGGAAAATTGCAGGAGGGTTTTTTTGGCCGATCTAAGGATTCCGTTTCGTAACAAGCGCACGGAATAAGATTGGAATTCATTTGAAGTGAGGACCCCCTCGATGGTAATAGCTCCTTGGTTATCATTTTCCCTTGGGAATAACTGATAATCCTGAGGCAGCTGGCTAAAAGTAAAGGCATTGAATTTTTGTCCAAACGCGAATTGGGTACTTAGCAAACTAAGTAGGAAGGCAATTCTAAAAAAGCTCAAACTCGTTTTTTTCAACGCCATATAAATTGAAGGTCCAATTTACAATATTTCAGGACTTAATTAAAGACGCTTCAACCAAATACTTGATTTTTTTCATCTTAGAAAACAGCAAATCCTTTTATTCCCTTAACTTTGATTTTGAATAAGCAAAGTAAAGCATGAATGTAGTCATCTTTACGGGAGGGAATGGGAATGCTAATTTGATTAAGCATTTAAAAGATATCCCCTTCGTAAATTTAAGTCTTCTGATTAACGGTTACGATGATGGTTTGTCTACGGGTATTATCCGTAGTGCAAATCAGGGCATGCTTGGGCCATCCGATTTTCGGAAGAACTTTACCTACATCATTGATGATTTTACGGAATCTAACCGAAACATCAAGCGCTTGTTTGAACATCGCATGTCGGAGTCCGAGACGAAGAACCTCCTTCAATCGCCCGCCAATTTAATCGCACTTTTGTTGGCCCAGGAGTTTACGTTGGACGCCCGTGCTCAGACCTTCATTGAACGTTATTTTCTATTAGGTGCGACACAGCTGCTTCAATTCACTCAGAATTTTGATGAATTAGTAGGATTTAGCATTGGAAATATTGTCATGGGTGGACTCTTTGTCGAGACCCAAGATTTTAATTTGGCGCTGTTGAATTTGACAAGGCAATTCCAACTAACGGCTCAGTTGATCAATGTCTCAACCGAAGACGATTCGAAATTGGTCGCCTTCGATGCCGATGGCAATCTATTGATAAACGAAGCGGATATTGTCAATTACAAGGGAGATAAGCCACTTAAATCCTTCTATTTGCTTTCTTTGGCATCTTTGAATGGCTTAGATGCTTCGAAATCTTACACAGAAGCGGAAATCGAATCATTGGCTAAAATTCCACCGATATCCAAAGAGGCGCAACTGGCATTACAAGAAGCGGATATAATTATATTTGGTTCGGGAACGCAGTTTTCTTCTTTGCTGCCTTCGTATCGAATTTGCCAATCGGCGATTTTAGATTCTTCGGCGAAGAAAGTAGCCATCGTGAATAATCAGTACGACAGCGACATTCAAAACATCGGTTTTGACCAGTTTATGGGTCAAATTTTAGCGGAATTAGGCTCCCTTAATTTAGACTTTTTTGATTCGATTTTAGTAGATCCTAATAGTTTGATTCAGCCGAAGGAAAGGTTATCATCCATCATTGTCCAACGAATCGCGGACAACAATAACAAGCACGATGGTCAAAAGCTTTGGAATTGGATTTGTCGGTCGATTGATATGAAAGATGGCGCCGTTCACATCGGCGTACATTTTTACGGCAATTCATTGCCTTTGGTTGAGCAACATTACCTACCCGAAATTGCCCGATTAAATTCGGATAATTCCCGGAAGATCAAATTTGTTGTGGGAGAAGATAGCCAACACGCGGCCTACCATTTACACATTGATGCCTCCGGTAAAATTGCCCTTTTCGAGATCGATTCGTGGATTAATATTGTTCAAATGAACCAATTGGATGCTGTTATTGGTTCACGCTTTGAGTCGCGCCGACAATTAATCCGCTCATTCAAACATAGCTTGGTTGAATCGAATCGCAATTTCTTTTTCGCGTTGATCACCTCCTATTTTGTCAGTTTCTTTTACTTTTTGCGCTTTGGTCGAATCGTACCCGATCCCCTCAGTGGCGTGTATTTGGTGAAGGCAAACCGACAAATAAATTACAATCATATCTCCGGGTTCCTCAAGCAAATAAATCGCTTACCAGCAGCGGAGCTCGCTTCTTTTCCGATTGGCTACCGAACTTTTAAAGAGACCAATTTAGTGACCAAAGTAGGAACTGTTATTAAGAACTTAGTTCGACTCTATGTTTAGCCTTTTGTTGGATTTTGATGGAACGCTCTTTGATACCGAGTCAGGACATGAGGCGGCATACCAACAAACTTTTGCGCATTTCAATTTAGGCCCATTCCCTTCTTATGAAACACTGAAAGGGATTAAAACGAAAGAAGTTTTCGCGCGTTATCGTTCTATCTATGCGGATACGGATGCTTTAGCAAATTATAAATCAAGTACTTACCAAGAAGGTCTGGCGAATATAAAATCCTTAGTGGATTTAAGTCTATTAAATGAAGTGAAACAGTCGGGGATAGCTCTTTACATCGTGACTGGCGGAAGCCGAAAATCCATCGAAGGCATCCTGAAGATTCATGAAATTCAATCGTTCTTTCGTGGAATCGTTTGCGCGGAAGATTACCAGGCATCTAAGCCGGACCCCGAGCCCTTCTTGCATTGCATAAGGCAATACCAAATTCAGGGCAAAATACATGGCGTGGAGGATTCCATGCAGGGCATACAAAGTGTTCGTGCTGCGAACCTGCATGCCGTGGGTGTTCACAATCCTGGTATTGAAGCCCTAGCAGATGCCTATTATCCAAGCATAAACACCTACCTAACCGAACTTCTTCAAACGCGATGAAAAATATATTAGCGATTCCTGCGGCCGGAAAAGGTAGCCGACTAAAACTCGATATCCCCAAAATTTTTACGCCCATTTGGGAGGGGAAAACCGTGTTTGATTTCATGACGGAATCCCTAAGTCCCCAAATCGACCAAATCCTTTTATTGCTGAGTCCTTCAGGCAAAGAATATTTCGACGTAAATATTAGACCTACTGCCCCTCAGCATATCGAAATCCTTGTGCAAGAATCTGCTACAGGAATGTTTGATGCGGTGAATCAATTGGTTTCACATGTGTTAGCCATGCCCGGCGAGGTTAATTTGATTCTGCAGTGGGGAGATCAACCTTTTTGTGATGCACAATTACATGAATGGATGTTTCAAGATTTAGCGACATACGATGCCTCCGTTCCCCTCGTTTGGGTGGAGAAGCCTTACGTACAATATCAATTTACCCCCAATGCCGTTCACGTATTTGAACAGCGGGAAGGCGAATCCGTCGATCCCCATGGATTTAAAGATATGGGTATATTTGGACTGAAAAAGCGTCTTTTGGAGTCATCCTGGGATCGTTATGCGCAGCATGCTAGCGCAGGAAAAGTAACCGGAGAAAAGAACTTTGTGAAATATATTGGTACCTTGCACCCTGAATTTCGTGTGTTTTGGCGCCTAGATCAACCCTATTATAAATCAATCGGCATAAATACCCCCGAGGAATTAGCCGAAGCGACATTATTTGTAAAACAACACCAAGCAGCAGGTCTTTAACGTATTCTTTCATGCATTATTTAGTTACTGGCGGAGCCGGATTTATCGGTACACATTTATCAAATACACTTGTGGAGGCAGGTCATCAAGTCCGTGTTTTGGACGATTTGTCATTTGGAGATGCGTCTAAATTAAATTCTAAAATCGAATTTATCCAGGGGAATATTCAGGATTTGGCCGACTGTGAAAAAGCGGTGAAGGGGGTCGATGGGATTTTTCATATGGCAGCATTTTCCCGCAGTGGTCCTTCGTTTGATATGCCATTTGAATGCCATGAGAGCAACGCCTTGGGAACCTTAAATGTATTGGCGGCCGCTCGGAAGCAGGGTGTTAAACGTCTTGTTTATTCGGGATCGTCAACTTTCTATGGCAATCACCCGGGTGTTCAAAATGAAAAAGACGCAGGAGATTTCCTAAATTATTACGGTCTTACGAAGCATGTTGGGGAATTATATGTCCAACAATATGTGCGAAATTTTGGCCTAGAGGCAAATATATTGCGCTATTTCAATGTCTATGGACCAGGCCAACCGAGTACAGGAGCCTATGCGTTAGTCGTTGGTATCTTTTTAAATAAATACCGTAACAAAGAAACCTTGGAAATTCATGGTTCTGGGGAACAAAGGCGGGATTTTATCCATGTGTCGGATATCGTTCAAGCCAATATCAAAGCCATGGAAACCCAGCATGTTGGGGAGATTTTTAATGTCGGCTCCGGCATCAATTATTCTGTCAATGAACTTGCGGCCTTCTTCCCTTTGGAAAAAATTCATACGGAATCCCGCGCGGGGGATGCCAATACGACGTTGGCAGATGTGGAAAAGATTACCCGTATGTTGGGATGGAAACCACAAATTACGTTAGAGGAAGGTATTAAATCGATGATTCAAGCGATAGACGATGAGCTCAATTAGTATTGTAACGGCTGCTTTTAATGAGTGCCCGGGGATTATTTCGCTAATCCAGGGTTGGATTACTTATGGCGAGAAACACCCACAAATCGAGGCCTTAGAGGTAATTGTTTGTGATGATTTTAGTGCAGTGGAACAATATGAGCAGCTTTGTCAAGCATTTGAGGGGAACCCTCAGGTGAAGATTCTGCGTAATGCACAAAACGAAGGACCCGGTTTTTCATTTGCCAAAGCCATCGCGGAGGCATCCAATACCTGGACGCTTATTACTGACTCCGACGGGCAATTCCCCATTGAAAATTTAGATTCGATTATCCCTGAATTATGGAGTTCGCCTCATGAAGTTGCTTTTACTTATCGTACCCGGAAATTTGATAATGCCTTAAATCGCTTTGGTCAAAAAGCGTCGAATTGGCTTTGTAATTCGATTTTTGGCTCCCATTTAAAGGATTTTTCTTGCGCGTTTAAATTGGTAAATACGAGCTTACTTCAAAGTATGCGTTTGGATGCTCGCTACATGAATTACTCCCTAGATCATTCCGGGAAATTACTTAGCGCAGGTGTTTCATACATGGAGTTTCAAGTGACTTGTACGCCGGCGCCTGCCCGCAAGAGGCCATTAAAGGCAGAATATCTCCGGGCAAGGAATCGATTCTTTTATATCGCGTTTCTTTTTATCTCTGTCTATCTGCGTAAAAAACGCGTGATTTTTTCATGAGCCCATTGAAAAACCTATTTCCTCGATTTGTTTTCCTGGCAAGTTTCAGCGCTTGGGCCTTCATCGTGGGTCTAATGGTGATCATCGCCCGATACAATGTTCCTAGTATCGTGGACGATTTTTGTTTTGCTTGGGTATCAAAGCAATATGGAATTTTTTCGGGAGCCTATTATTATTACATGGGCTGGAGTGGTCGCTATTTTGGTAATTTGCTCATGCATTCCACGCCACTTTATTTTAGTAGTAATTTCGCTTTTCTCCAACTGAATACGTATTTCCTTTTACTTTTTGGATTTGGGA
>JBDKFF010000194.1:0-6933 GCA_039798865.1 Bacteroidota bacterium | reverse complement strand
TGGGTAACCGACAAGTCGATCAAGATTTTTACCAGACCAATGGCCTTGAGTTACGCTATTTGACCAACTACACACTAGGTTCGTGGAAGAATACACTCGCAACCGGATTGCGCTATTTTTCAGGGGAAATCAAACGAAAGCAGTTGGGCGTAGGCACCAATGGTAGCGATATGAATTTTGCCATACAGGGTTTATTCACTCGAGACTTGATTTTCCATAACACCAACTATGCCGCATTTGCGGAATCCATTTTACGCCCATCGGAATCTTTATTAATCACCATCGGCGGGCGATTGGAGCAGATCGACACGCACATGATGGGGCAATCGGGTTTAACGGCATCTGGCCAGCCCATCGCAGCTGTGCCGACAAACCGAGGCAGAACCTTCATGCTTTTCGGTGCCGGAACGGAATATAAGGTAAGTGCAAATACTAAATTATACAGTAACATTGCGCAGGCTTACCGTCCGGTTTTGGCCTCCGACTTATTGCCTCCGGCGACCACCGATGTCATCGACCCGAATTTAAAAGATGCAAAGGGTTTTAATTTTGACTTGGGATATCGCGGGGAAATCGGGAATTACTTGACCTTTGATGTGGACTATTTTTACCTAGATTACGACAACCGAGTGGGGACTATTTCCCGCACGAATACGGACGGAAAAATCTATCAGTTCCGGACGAACCTGGGTCATTCGGTTTCCAAAGGATTCGAAGCGTATGTGGAATTTAGTCCAACGACCGCCTGGTTAAAAACCCAGCGCTGGGGAAATCTATCCATGTTTGCATCCATCGCTTCGATCGATGCGCGCTACCTCGATTTCAAAACAACCTCGGTGGTGAATGGACAAATTGTGGAGGGAAATTTAAACGGCAAACGGGTAGAAAATGCCCCCGAAAAAATTAACCGATATGGGATTACCTATTCCAAGAAAGGCCTATCGGTGAGTTGGCAAATCAGCGACATCGGATCCGCATTTGCAGATGCCAGCAATACGATGAAACCCAATGCCGCAGCAACAACAGGATTTATTCCCTCTTACCAAGTTCAGGACATTTCGGGTTCTTACAAGTTTAAAAAATACGCGCAATTGAAATTTGGGGTGAACAATGTGGCAGATGCTCGGTATTTCACGCGGCGTTCAGGGGGTTATCCGGGACCCGGTATTTTGCCTGCCGATGGTCGGACCTGGTACCTCGGTTTGAATCTTAAATTCGCCAACTAATAAAAAAGGCATACTGCTGTTGCGGTATGCCTTTTCAATTAAAAGCTTATTGGTCATTACCAGTTGATCGGCCCCTTACCCAAATACTTTTCGGCAATCGGCATGTAGTACGATTTCAACTCTTCGTATACAGGAACGACAGGTGATTTGGTGTACAAATCGTACTTATTAAAATCGCGAATCCACTCCATGTATTGCTCGTCTTTGGCTGTCATAAACTGGCGGTAGCTTCCACCGGAATGCCAAGGATAGAATGAGTGATAACGAATCATCGCCATCCCTGCCTCTGGAATTTTGTTATCCTTATGGTTCTTTAAAACCTGATACAAATACTCGTCATGTCCCCAAGCCAAGTGTAAATTATCCAATCCACAACCCGCTTCGTAAACACCTAAATCCGTGTTGTAACGCGGATCCTGCATGTCGGGATTCAAAGCATTAAACTCCGGATAAACACAAGAATCTGGCAACTTACATCCCACCACAAATACGTCGCCTACCAAGCCCCATTGCTCGGCTTGTGAGGTACCATCTTCATCGCTTCCAAACAAGTACATCGCCTTGCCCAAATCGTGAATCAAGCCCACCAATTGCATCCAATCCGGTCTGCCTTCGGCACGAAGTCCTTCCGCAGATTGCAATAAGTGAATGATGTTGGGAAGATTTAAATCGGGATCGGAAACATCCACCAAAACATTTAAACGCTCCATCATTTCCCAAAGGTCCATCGGGTGATCGTAGGTTAAATATTTTTTCTTCATGCGCTGCACATAGTCATAGGTTTGACGTGAACGCATCTTGCGATAGTGCTCTTTCACAGCAGCGGTAATATCCCCCTGTTCGTAATTACGAAACTCAGATTTTTCTTTTGCGATAGTATCCATAAAGGCAAAGATATAAATTAATAAAATACGGTGTATAAGGCAGTTACGATGCCCATGATTAATATCGATATGATGGCAAACTGGCTACTTACTTTGAAGTCGGCCCGCTCCACCGCCAATCCCTTCGGATTATCCACGCTCGATTTATCAGCCAACGAAATCAAAACCATCAAAAGTACCAAGATCACATACACCCACGTTGTCACGTTCAAGAAGGGTATCGGGTTGCCGCCTATAAAGGTGTGCAGATTTTTAAATAACACGACCAAGGGAATAGACGCCACGGCCGCCACAATCGCGGCTGTCGAGGTGGTGCGTTTCCAAAAAAGTCCGAGCGAGAACAAGGCGAATGCGCCCGGTGTGAGGTAATTGGAATATTCTTGAATGAACTGATAGGCTTGCTCCAACTGGCGCAATTGGGGAGCGATCAACAAAGCAATGGCAAAGGACACCCAAATGGCGATGCGTCCAACCCAAACGGTTTGAGCTTCTGAGGCATTCGGATTCAAGGATTTTTTGTAAATATCCAAGCTGAAAATCGTCGAAATACTATTGCTTTTCCCCGCCAAAGATGCAACAATTGCTGCGGTCAGCGCCGCAAAAGAAAGTCCCTTCAAACCCGCCGGCAGTAGGTTCATGAGTGTAGGATACGAATGGTCTGGCTTGATCACACCACCCAAGGTCATCTCGTTTTGGAAGGCTCCATTTTGGTATAACACATACATGGCAATGCCTGGAATCACACAAATCAAAGGCATCAATAATTTCAAAAATGCGGCAAACAAAATACCCGAACGGGCCGTTGGCAAATCCGCCCCCAAGGTCCGCTGCACGATGTATTGATTACAACCCCAATAATTCAAGTTGTTGATCCACATTCCGCCAAACAGAATCGCGAAACCCGGCAAGGCATCGTAATACTTATCGCCCTCCGAAAAGATCATGTGAAAATGGTCGTCGGCCTGCGACCTTAACTCCAACAGGCCCCCGAAAACGCCTCCGCTATTGAAGCGATCCGACACCATGTCCAAGGCCAAATAGGTCACCACCAAGCCACCGAAAATCAAGACAATCACCTGAATAAAATCGGTGTAACCAATCACCTTCATACCTCCCAAGGTGATGAAAATGGCAAAGAGCGCCAAGCCGATCATCGCATAAAGGAAGGGAATATTCGTAATGCTTTCAATCGCCAAGGCTCCCAAATACAAGATGGAGGTAAGGTTCACAAAGACATAGAGCAATAACCAAAAAACGGCCATGATTGTCGCGACGGTATTGTTGTAGCGCTGCGACAAAAACTGCGGCATCGTATAGATCTTATTCTTCAAAAAGATGGGAATGAAAAATACGGCGACGATGACGAGTGCGGCGGCCGACATCCATTCATAGGACGAGATGGCTAAACCTATGGCAAAGCCGGAGCCCGACATCCCTATAAAGTGTTCGGCAGAAATATTGGATGCTAAAAGCGACGCTCCGATGGCCCACCAGGTCAAGGAACCCTCGGCGAGGAAAAAGTCTTTAGTAGAGATTTCGGCTTTCTTTTTCTTCTGATAAACCCAATAACCATAGCCTGTTACGGATATAAAATACAGGAAAAAGACGAGGTAGTCTAGGGATTGTAATTGCTTCATCAATGTTTAAATAGGTATATAAAGTAAGCTAAAAAAATCCTAAACTTCCTAGAAATCAGAATACTATTGCGCTTTTTGAAGCAGGTGCGTTTCCGAATCGCCATTCAGCGGAGAGCTGATTTGAAGTAAATAGGTTCCCGGAATTAATGTATTTGTTTCCAATGAAGCCTTATCCTGAAAAAGAATCGATTGGTGTATCCGACCTTGCAAATCCATCAACCGAGCGTTTTGTGTTCCGACACTTTCGATGTGTATCAATTGATTGAAAGGATTCGGATAAACGCGTGATTTGTATACTTGTTCTTGCGTTCCCAGGGGTACGTCTTCGATTACCTCATCGACGCGGATGCTGTTGATTTGTACATTCCCTACTTTGCTTCCCATATCAAAAACCAAACGCGCATTCGAATCAAAGGGCTCATTCATCGTAAAGACAAATGTGAATTCTTTTTCCTGTGCCTCTAGGCTTAATTCATTGTAAGGGCTGTAGGCAGAATAAGGGCTGGAGGATCGACCCACGTATGCCGTTATCGGAAGGGTCTTATCTGCAAGTGCCTTGATGGTGACCACATAACGCCGCTTGTAAGAAAGCGGAAAACCTCCCCGATTCAATTGAATATGCCAATTAGTTCCCGTAACATTCGTCATGGCTATTTGAAGGCCAGAGGCGGAGGATGATAAAATGGCTCCTGCTCCTGAATTCAGATTTAAGGACCAACCCGATTGACCGTTTAAGGCATACAGATTTTTGGTGGGGAGGATCTTAGGGCTAGATAAAGGCGTTTTAAGGAGGGCATCCACTAGAGGGGCCTTAAAGGTTTTTGATTGAGGATTGAAGATGCCAAAGCCGGCCGAATATTCCCAGTAGGCCCAACTAGCTCCTTGGGTTTCTAGCCAACGCGCGATGAAATTGGTCCATCGGGCCCGACTGTCCATATCGGCAAGTTCGTAGGAGCCAAATTCCCCCACATGGAGCGGCATTTTCTTGTCTTTTGCCCACTGGATAGTATAAGCGAAATCATCCATGATTTGTTTCCGTTCCCAGGAAAGATCTTCCCATTTTGTCCCAATGTACTTATCCTTATTACCTGCCCAATCGGCGCCTTGGTGAGTAAAATTAAAGGGGTTATAATAGTGCACACTCAAAATGAGATTCGGGTCTGCGGGTGGATTTAGGTCACGAACGCCTCCCGTTCCGCCGTAAGAAGCCGTACCCAAAAGTACTTTGCGCGTAGGATTTGTTTTTCGAATTTCTGCCAACGCTTGAGGGAAAAACTCGTTCCATAAGGCAGGGGTTAAATTCCCATGCGGTTCATTCAGAACCTCAAAAAGTAAACGATCGTCATAGCCTTTAAAATAGTTGGCAATCTGTTGCCATTGGCTTAAAAAACGGAGCTGTGCATCCACGGGTTTGGTGAATAAATCCTCGTGATGATGCATGTTGATAATGACGTATAAATTATTGCGAATCGCGAGATCGACCACAGATTTAATTCTTGCTAAAAAAACGGGATTAAGCGTGTAAGGTGCGGTTAATTGCGCCCTTTCAGGGACGTCCCAACGAATAGGAACTCGAATATGTTGGAAGCCCAATCCCGCAATTTGGCCTATATATTCCTCTTGAAATGGATTCCCCCAAGCGGCCTCGGATGGGGCCTCAAACATATTGCCTAGATTGATGCCTCTACCCAGATTTTGGGCATCAGATGATGAAAGAACTAGCAGAAAAAGGGAACAAAAAATGAATTTTTTCACGCTTAAATATAAGGGAAAGTCGGCTGAAATACCTTACTTTATCCACACAAAATCCATTATGAGCACCCACCACGTATTCATCGCCACCAGTCTCGATGGCTATATCGCAGACGCCCAAGGAGCAGTACATTTTCTGGATACCTATCCCATGCCCGGCAATTCCGATATGGGGTATTATGCTTTCATGGATCGCGTAGACGCCCTCTTGATGGGTCGAAAAAGCTTTGAAACGGTACTTGGATTTGGCGTTGCCTGGCCCTACACCAAACCGGTTTTTGTGTGGAGCCAAACACTCCAAGAAATTCCTGCCGCATTAGCCGATCAGGCTTTTCTCGTCCGAGGAAATCTGTACGAAGTTGAGGAGCAAATCAAAGCCAAAGGATATACCCATTTATACCTCGATGGCGGGCAGGTGATTCAATCTTTTTTGCAGGCAGATAAAGTTTCGTCCATGACCATTACGACCATTCCGGTACTATTGGGGAATGGTGTCAAATTGTTTGGGGAACTCGAAAATCCGCTGGCATTTCAATGCGTTCGTTCTACCTGCTATGACAATGGGATGGCCCAACAAGTCTTTGAGCGAAAGCCTGAAATCCACGTTAAAATGGGCTGATATTTCCCGCCTTTTCTTGAATGATCGTCGGGGTAATTTCCGATAAATCTTCCACCCGAAACAGTACCGGGATGTTGGCGTTTTCTTCAATAAAGCGTTCCGTGGCCGGTGTCGAAGCCCCATTAAATATGATCCCCTCAATCTGGATATTGCGCGCCTTCAAGGCCTCGATGGAAAGCATCGTGTGATTAATGCTGCCCAGGTAATTTCGGGAGACCAAAACCACCGGAATATTCAGGCGCTCGATTAAATCGATAACCGTATCCTTTTCATTAATCGGAACAAATAGCCCTCCCGCACCTTCTACAATCAGATTGTTATCCGTCTTTGGCAACTCAAAATCATCCAAGGAAATTCGTATCCCATCGATCTCTGCCGAAGCATGCGGAGATAAGGGATTGTTTAAGCGATAGCGCTCGGGGTGAAAAACGGATTTCGAATTTGAAATCAACGCTTTTACCTTCATGCTGTCGGAGTTATGTAAATCCCCCGACTGAATCGGTTTCCAATAATCGGCTTGGAGATGTTCGGTTAGGATGGCGGAAATAACAGTTTTTCCGACGTCGGTTCCGATACCGGTGATGAATACTTGTTTCATGGATTTATCTGATTTTGGCGAATTGAAGTCTTTGTCCTTTTTGGTCGGAAACGAATTTCCCCGATTCGTATACGAGGTTCCCGCTGACGATGGTCCGTTTAATGACGGATTGAAAACGCGCGCCGACCAATGGTGACCAGCCACATTTATAGTGCAAAGAATCAGGTGTCACAACCCAAGGATGATTCGTTTCCACTTCCACAAGATCTGCGAAATA
>JBDKFF010000193.1:0-2581 GCA_039798865.1 Bacteroidota bacterium | reverse complement strand
AGCCAATTTCTGCATAAACTTTAATTCATTCAAAGAATTGGGCTGATTTTGTTAAAAAAAAGGAGAAAAATACAATACTCATTTTTGTTTATTGGAAATTCCGAGCTAATTTTGCGCTTCGAATGGATATCTCATTTTTATAAATTAAATTTTCAAATGGCAAACGCAGTTAATAAAGGGAGAGTTGCTCAGGTTATTGGGCCTGTAGTCGATGTGAGCTTCGAAGGCGATGGATCACATTTACCAGCAATTTTAAATGCTCTTTCTGTTACCAAATCAAATGGTCAGGAACTTATTTTAGAGGTTCAACAACACTTAGGAGAGGATCGTGTAAGAACGATTGCGATGGAGGGTACTGAAGGTCTTCAGCGTGGTCAAGAGGTTGTGGATAAAGGAACTCCAATGACTATGCCGACAGGCGAAGGTATCAAGGGCCGTTTGTTTAATGTAGTTGGAGATGCGATTGATGGTATTTCTCAGCCTAAATCAGATAAGGGATTGCCGATTCACCGTGCAGCACCGAAGTTTGATGAGTTGGCAACAACCACTGAGGTATTATTTACAGGAATTAAAGTAATCGACTTATTAGCTCCTTATGTAAAGGGAGGTAAAATTGGTTTGTTCGGTGGTGCCGGTGTAGGTAAGACCGTATTGATCATGGAGTTGATTAACAACATTGCGAAGGCTTACGAAGGTTTATCTGTGTTTGCAGGTGTAGGTGAGCGTACGCGTGAAGGAAATGACTTATTGCGTGAGATGATTGAGTCTGGCGTTATTAAATATGGTGAAGAGTTTAAGCATGCAATGGAAGCAGGTGAGTGGGATCTATCGAAAGTAGATCAAACGGAATTGGCTAAATCGCAAGCTACTTTGGTGTTTGGTCAAATGAACGAACCTCCAGGAGCTCGTGCTCGTGTGGCATTGTCAGGTTTGACTGTTGCGGAGCACTTCCGAGATGGAGATGGTGAGGGACAAGGACGTGATATCCTATTCTTTATTGATAACATCTTCCGTTTTACTCAAGCGGGTTCTGAGGTATCTGCCCTGTTGGGTCGTATGCCATCCGCGGTAGGTTATCAGCCAACATTGGCAACGGAGATGGGAGCGATGCAAGAGCGTATCACTTCCACAAAGCGTGGTTCCATTACCTCGGTACAAGCGGTTTACGTACCTGCCGATGACTTAACGGATCCAGCGCCGGCAACTACGTTTGCCCACTTAGATGCGACGACGGTATTGTCTCGTAAAATTGCTGAATTAGGAATTTACCCAGCGGTGGATCCTTTGGATTCATCATCTCGTATTTTATCTGCAGAAGTTTTAGGTGATTCGCATTACAATACGGCTCAACGAGTAAAAGAAATCTTACAACGTTATAAAGAGTTACAAGATATCATTGCAATCCTTGGATTGGATGAATTATCGGAAGAAGATAAGTTAGTTGTATCTCGTGCGCGTCGTGTCCAACGTTTCTTGTCACAACCTTTCTTTGTGGCAGAACAATTTACCGGCTTAAAAGGCGTTCTAGTAGATATCAACGATACGATTAAAGGCTTCAATGCAATTATCGATGGAGAGTATGACCACCTACCAGAGGCGGCGTTCAACTTGGTTGGTACGATTGAAGATGCAGTTGTTAAAGGAGAGAAATTGCTAGCAGAAGCTGCTAAATAAGAAAACTATGTTTGTAGAAATTATTACACCCGATCGTAAAGTATTCTCAGGAGAAGCTTCTGTGGTTACTTTGCCTGGCGTGGATGGTTCTTTCCAGATTTTGAATGATCACGCGGCATTGGTAAGTACCTTGGATAAAGGAACACTTTCGGCTGATAAAGAGGTCTTTCAAATTGAAGGTGGAGTTGTTGAAGTATTAAACAATAAGGTGTTAATTCTAGCTGAAGGCGTCAATTAATTCTATGAAAAAGCTCGTTTATTTATTGTTAGGTGTGATTTTGTTGAGCTCATGCTCAGAGAAGACGCAATTGACTGGTTCTTTAATGTCTTTAATTAAAGAGAATCAATTGCCTTTGGATAAAATTCAGTTTTACAATGATAATGCGTTGTTTTTGGAAAGAGAGCTCAATGCGTCGGATGCCAATGTAAAATCAGGTAAAGTCACGATTGTCAACGGTAAGTCGATTAACCGCGTAAGCTTGGAGCAAGAAACTCCAGGAGTTTTGGTCAAAGAGAATAAGGATCAATTGTTAATTTCTTTTGAAGCGGGAGCTGGGGAGGAAAAGAGTTTGCATTTTGCACCTGTATTGGGAGAGCGCGGAGAGTATTACTATCAGTTGGTCGATGAAACAGGAAGTCCAACATTTTCTCGTTTGACCTATGATGGCAATAAGTATTTGCTTTACAACAAAAAGAAGGTTCGTTTACTGATTATGAAGTCGTCTTTCTCTGGTCTGAAAGTTAGCAGCAAGCGAATGCGTGGTAATCGAATTAAATAATTAACATTTTTACAGGAATTTGAAAATAGGATGCTTGCATCCTATTTTTTTTTGTTTCAAATTTACAAAGGTATGTCGGCATACTTCTATAAATATGAAAGCAGAAAAAACCGTTGATTTTCAAATCA
>JBDKFF010000192.1:0-4687 GCA_039798865.1 Bacteroidota bacterium | reverse complement strand
GGTTTTGCTTGTAATTGCGACATATCTTATTAAAATTGTAAGCCACCCTCGCGAGCGCCTTCAGCTAATGATTTAATTCTTCCGTGATATAAATAACCGTTACGATCGAAAACTACTTTCGTAATACCTGCAGCTTTCGCCTTGTCAGCGATTGCTTTTCCTACTGCTTTCGCAGCTTCGATGTTATTGTTCACTTTATCCTTCTTGTAAGAAGTTGCCGAGAACAAAGTCTTTCCTGCTTGATCATCTACTAACTGTGCGTAAACCGCAGTGTTAGAACGATAAACTGTCAAGCGAGGACGCTCAGCTGAACCAGCTATCTTAGCACGAATCGCACGCTTAATGCGGGTTCTGCGTAAATCTTTTGTTGTTGACATTGTTTAACTTGTTTGTGTGGATTTCCGGCCCACGCTTATAATTTATTTCTTACCGCCTGCTTTACCAGCCTTACGACGAACTTGCTCACCCAAGAAACGAACACCCTTACCTTTGTATGGCTCAACTGGACGTAACGATTTGATTTTAGCAGCTACTTGACCAATCAATTGCTTGTCAATACCTTCTAAAATAACCATTGGGTTTTTACCTTTTTCCATCGCCGTAGCTACTTTAATCTCAGCAGGTACCGACATGAAAATAGCGTGAGAATATCCCAAGCTTAATTCCAAAATATTTCCTTGATTAGCGGCTTTGTAACCAACCCCGATAATCTCTAAATCTTTCTTGTAGCCTTCACTTACACCGACAACCATGTTGTTGATCAATGAACGGTATAATCCGTGCATCGCTTTGTGACGCTTTTGCTCAGTTGGACGAGCTACTGTCAACACACCATCCTCAATCTTAACGATGATATCTTGATCAATTTGTTGTGACAAAGTTCCCTTAGGACCCTTTACCGTTACTAAATTACCAGCACTAACTTCTACTGTTACTCCAGCAGGCAATGTGATAATCTTATTTCCAATTCTAGACATAAAATAAATATTAGCTTAAATTACGAGTTACCCCCTTTCAGCGTGAAACAATTAATATACGTAGCAAAGTACTTCTCCACCTACGTGAAGCGTACGAGCTTCCTTATCTGTAATAACTCCTTTCGAAGTAGATAAGATCGCGATACCCAAACCGTTCAATACACGTGGCAACTCTTCAGCACCATTGTATTTACGTAGACCTGGTTTAGAGATACGAGTCAAATTAACGATAGCCGGTTGCTTCGTTACTGAATTGTATTTCAAAGCAATCTTGATTGTTCCTTGTACGGAAGAATCATCGAACTTATAGTTTGAAATGTATCCTTTATCAAAAAGCACTTTCGTGATTTCCTTTTTAATGTTGGAAGCAGGAATTTCAACTACCCTATGGCGTGCCTTAAGCGCGTTTCTCAATCGGGTTAAATAGTCTGCTATTGGATCTGTCATTGTTTTTAAATTTGCCGCATTCCGAAAACCGGGATGCAAAATTACAGAAATGAATTTAATTAATCAAATTTTATCTTACCAGCTTGACTTAGTCACACCTGGAATCAAACCGTTTGAAGCCATTTCGCGGAAGGTAACACGGCTAATGCCGAACTTACGCATGTATCCACGAGGACGTCCTGTTAATTTACAACGGTTGTGTAAACGCACTGGAGATGCATTTTTAGGCAATTTATCTAAACCTAAGTAATCTCCAGCTGCTTTCAAAGCTGCACGCTTCGCTGCATATTTAGCAACGGTTGCTTCGCGTTTTCTTTCTCTTGCTTTTACTGACTCTTTAGCCATTTTGTAAAAATTTTAAAGGGGTTATGAAGCCTTGCGGCAATTATTTTTTAATATTTGAAAAAGGCATTCCAATTGCTGCTAATAAAGCGTAAGCCTCTTCGTCTGTGGGTGCAGTCGTCACAAATGTGATGTCCATACCAGAGATTTTAGATACTTTGTCAATTGAAATTTCTGGGAAGATAATTTGCTCCTTAACGCCTAATGTATAATTACCACGGCCATCGAAACCCTTCTCTGAAACACCTTTGAAGTCACGTACACGAGCCAAAGAAACCGTAGTTAAACGATCCAAAAACTCATACATACGATCACCACGTAAAGTTACTTTCACACCGATTGGCATGTTCTCACGTAACTTAAAGTTTGAGATCGCTTTCTTAGAGATCGTTGCTACCGCCTTTTGACCAGCGATTTGAGTGATTTCCTCTACTGCAACGTCAACTAATTTCTTGTCGGATACTGCTGCTCCAACACCCTTGTTGATTACAATTTTCGTAATCTTAGGAACTTGCATTACTGATTTGTACTCAAACTTCGTTTTCAAGCTAGGTACAACCTCTTTTAAATAACGCTCTTTTAATCTAGGTACTGCCATGTTCTTCTATTTTGTGGATTTCCGACCCACGTTTTACATTCTTATATTATGCGATAAACTTACCTGTTGCTTTTGAGTAACGTTGTAATTTACCTTTCTCGTTCAACTTACGTCCTGTACGTACTGGCTTTCCGTTCTCAACAACCATTAGGTTAGAGATGTGGATCGAACCTTCACGCTTCTCGATGCCACCTTGTGGGTTGCTCGCAGACGGCTTAACGTGTTTTGTTTGAAGGTTAGCACCTTCTACAATAGCACGAGATTTCTCCGTGATCACTTCTTTGATGACACCGGTTTTACCTTTGGCGTTACCAGCGATAACCATCACAGTATCACCTTTTTTGATGTGCAATTTTGTTTGCTTGATAATTTTCTTTTCCATTGTATGATTCGTTCTATTGGTTAACCCAATATGTCATCTTTCTTATAAAACTTCAGGGGCTAAGGAAACGATTTTCATAAAACCTGCCTCACGCAATTCACGAGCAACTGGCCCGAAAATACGTGTTCCTCTTGGCTCATCATTCGCGTTCAATAACACGGCTGCGTTATCTTCGAAACGAATATATGTACCATCCTTACGACGAATTTCTTTTTTCGTGCGAACAACTACCGCACGAGAAACCGTACCTTTTTTCATATTTGATGAAGAAAGAGCTGATTTAACTGAAACGACAATTTTATCGCCAATAGAAGCATATCTCTTACCAGTACCGCCCAATACGCGAATTACCAAAACTTCTTTTGCTCCAGAATTATCCGCTACACCCAATCTTGATTCCTGCTGTAACATTATCTTTGATCTTTAAATTTTAAAATTGAATAACAAGAGGGTCTTATTTCGCTTTAGCGATAATTTCGACTAATCTCCAACGCTTATTTTTTGAAAGAGGACGCGTTTCCATCACTTTCACTGTATCTCCGATACCACACTCATTGTTCTCATCGTGTGCCATCAACTTAGTTGTTTTCTGTACGAACTTTCCGTACAAAGGGTGTTTTACTTTACGGTCAACAGTTAATGTGATTGATTTATCCATCTTATCACTAACTACTTTCCCAATCCTTACCTTTCTTAGATTTCTCTGTTCCATCGTTGGTTTGTTAACTTGTTAAACAATTGACCATGAGCCTTATATCGACACGGTCTATTAAAATTAATTTTACTATTATGCGTTAACCGCTTTTGTAAGAGCTGTCTCTAACTTCGCGATCACACGGCGAGTCTCACGAATACGCATCGGATTCTCGATCGGTGAAATGGCGTGAGCCAATTTCAAACGAGTCAAGTTCTCTTGCTCTGCCGCAATGGCTTTCTTCAATTCGTCTACTCCTAATTTGTTTATTTCTGCGTTTTTCATAACAATGCTATTTGGATGTTTAAACCGAATGGCTTAAAACCTATTCTGAATAATCTCTACGTACGACAAACTTCGTGCGCATCGGCAATTTTTGTGCGGCTAAACGCAATGCCTCTTGTGCAAGCGCTAACGGTACACCCGCCGATTCAAACAAAATAGTTCCTGGACGAACGTTCGCTACCCAATACTCTGGAGCTCCCTTTCCCTTACCCATACGAACCTCTGCAGGCTTCTTCGTAATTACTTTATCAGGGAAAATACGGATCCAAACTTGGCCCTCACGCTTCATAGCACGAGTTACCGAAATACGAGCAGCCTCAATTTGACGTGCTGTAATACGTCCCGGCTCTAACGATTTAATAGCGAATGATCCAAAATCAATTTCGTGCCCACGTGTGGCAACACCTCTTACGCGGCCTTTTTGGGACTTACGAAATTTGGTTCTTTTTGGTTGTAACATCTTCTTAAAAGTCTAATATCTATTTCTTGATTTATTTTAGGCAATTAGCGTTTTCCACCACGTCCACGACCACCGGCACCTGGACCACCTGCCTTGTTACGATCACCTCCTTGATCTCCGTCACGACGACCACGACCACCGCGGTCACCTGGACGACCACCACGATCACCTGGACGAGAATCCGCAGCTGTAGACTGCAAGCCCATGTTCGCATTTGGAGACAAATCTGGCTTTCCGAAAACTTCACCACGGAATACCCATACCTTGATACCGATCTTTCCGTAAACAGTTAACGCTTCTGAGATCGCATAATCCACATCCGCACGTAATGTATGCAATGGGATACGACCCTCCTTATATCCTTCTGAACGTGCCATTTCCGCACCGCCCAAACGACCAGACAATTTCAATTTGATTCCTTGTGCACCTACACGCATCGCTGACGCGATCGCTTGCTTCATCGCACGACGGAATGAAATACGAGCTTGTAATTGTTGAGCAA
>JBDKFF010000191.1:0-5506 GCA_039798865.1 Bacteroidota bacterium | reverse complement strand
TCACCGCAATGGACCCGGCAGATTCTCCGGCAATCGTTACGTGATTGGGATCACCGCCAAAGGCCGCGATGTTTTTTTGAACCCATTGCAAAGCAGCTAATTGGTCATAGTATCCATAATTTCCTGAACCTTTGTAAGACGTTTCCGCGCTTAATTCGGGATGAGCCATGTTGCCGAAGATGTTCAAACGGTAGTTGCAGGTAACCACGACTACGCCTTTTTTCGACATACTTTCGCCATCATAACGCGGCTCCGAGCCATCGCCAGCGACGTTCCCACCGCCGTAGAAATACACTAAAACGGGTAAATCTTTCGTGCCTTTTTTGGCAGGCGTCCAAACATTTAAGTATAAACAATCCTCACTTAAACCATCGGAACGGGACATCATATCACCGAAAACGATTCCCTGAATTGGACGAGGACCAAATTTTTTGGTTTCTTTCACTCCTTTCCAAGGAGCTAAAGGTTGCGGCGCTTTCCAGCGCAACTCCCCCACGGGAGGTTTGGCAAAAGGAATACCGAAATACTTCTGAACACCCGTTTTGGTATCATAATTCCCCTCGATAACGCCATGTTGGATCGTTGTTTGCACCGGAAATAAATTAATGGATTGAGCAGATGCCCATGAACACAATAGGCCAAAGCCCAAGGTCAATAACATTTTTTTCATGTGTAATAGGTTTTATTGTCACGCTTTGATACAATAATACAAGATTAGCGAAGGCTTTCCAATTTTTTTAACGCATTGGGGCCGATTCCGTGGCTATTTTTAAGGGTAAGCGCATCCACCTGCTGTAAATCAAGCACATTAAACACCTGTAAATCGACCAATGCCCGCAACGCCGGTTGACTGAGTCGCAAGGCCAAAAGTTCGGGAGACATCTGGTTTATTTGTTCCTGATACCAAGCCCTTTTTTCATCCTTATCTTTTAAATCGCAGCGATGCATGAATTTTTCAATTTGCACGAATTTATACAAAAAGCCCGTAGCTTTGCAAGCGGAGTAAAGTAGCATGCGGATATTAATCTTACATAACTTATTGTGGTCGCAATACAAGTCGGTGATTTTCGAAAAAATCGCCCAGACCTGCAGTCCCACCGACGAGGTGCTCGTTGTCCAAACGGCTATTACCGAAAAAGGGCGCGAAGATTTAGTCGATTTTGAGTTAGCTACCTATGCCTATCAGTTCCCCGTTAAACTCCTGAATCGAATTCCGCTGCAACAAGTTTCAGCATGGAAAACAGCTTGGGATTGGATCAACATCATCCTTGAATTTAAACCTGACGTTATCAATTTAACCGGCTATAATGAATTGGGAACCCTGCCCGTTTTATTGCTTGCAAAAATACGCGGGATAAAAACGGTCATGACAGTCGAATCGGTCCAACATATTTCCGCGCATGGAAATAGTCTCTTGCACGCGATCAAATCGAGCTATAAAAAATTCCTCATCAAGCTTTGTGATGGATTTTTCTCCTATGGAATAAATACGAATAACTTTTTATTTCAGTCGGGCGTCCCCAAACGAAAGATCTTAAGCTACCTTAACGCCTTCGACAAAGTCGCCTTCCTAAAAACCCTGACGCAGGAACAGCCCAAGCCTCACCCAAAACCCTACGTGTTGTTCGTCGGCCGATTGTCTCCCGAGAAAAACCTTCCCGCTTTAATGGACCTGATGAAGCAATTGCCAATCGATTTGTTGATCGCCGGGAATGGCCCACTTTACGAGGAATTAGCAGAAAAGAAACAGCGTGAAGGGATTGAAAATGTTCAGTTATTGGGCACGGTAGCATGGGTAAATTTGGCCAATTTATACCGACATGCCGAGGCACTCATGTTAGTCTCTACGGCCGAAACCTGGGGAATGGTGGCCAATGAGGCACAAGAATTAGGAAAACCCGTGATATGCACCGCAGCATGCGGTTGCGCGAATGATTTGGTGATCGATGGCAAAAATGGTTTGGTGCTCGAGGACATTGTCCAGGCCCAAAACATCGAACGCATTCAAGCTTTTCTAAAGGATTTACCCAAAAACCAAGAAGCGATTCAGGTATTTTCCGCGCGCAATGTGCAGATATTTACCGTCGAGCAATTAGCCTCCGAGATGTACCAAGGTTTTAAGCGCCTAATTCCGAACAAAGGGATCTGACCACTTTTTATCCACATAGACATTTTTCCCGCTTAAAGTCCGCAAAAATTGAATGACAGCTGTCATCTCGGTGGGTGTCATGAGCAATTTTTGGCCGACATTATTCGGGCGTAATCTTGGGTCCAAATTGGTGTTGCGAGCGGGGGCGTTGATATCATTGTAATGTCCCAACATATTGTTAAGCCCTTTCACCCCACCGGTGTGCATTAATGGGGTATTCACATTTCCGGAAGTGTTGACGATATCTCGCAGCGAAGGTGCACGCGTGACGTTCACATCTACACTATTCGATCCGATGACGGCGATGATGCCATTATTCCGACTATTCGGATCGATGTCAAATTCAGGCGCTTGATGACAGCCTTGACAGCCGAATCCTCCTGCAATACGCTCTCCATTTGCGTTAAAGACGGGAGGCGTCAGGTATAGATTTTTTCCTTGATTTTCGAGCGCAGTAAAATTAGAGAAGGGGGCCTGGTCGTTCCCGGCAATCGCACGGCCTTGATCATACTTCGAATCGAAGGATTGAATGCTTCGGATAAATTGGCCCAATGCACTTTGCATCCGTGTTTCCGTGACATTGGCATCGCCATAGGCCCACGTGAACAAGGATTTATAATAAGGAATCGCACTTAATTTAACTAACAGCGTCGCCATATTCCCCCGCCCGGATTGACCACTAAAGCCCATCTCCAAATGATCTTGGATGGGCATCGTTGTTTGGGTTTCCAAATTAGCGGCCCGCTCATCCCAGAAAAACTTTCGTTCATTCGCAAAACGAGTATTTATTAATCGCATCGAATGCCGAATCGTTTTGGCATTGGCAACGCCTGAACTTTGTATTGCCGTATCTCCAAATGCAAACTCTTGCTTATGGCAAGAGCCACAGGAAATACTGTTGTCAATACTCAGATTTTTGTCGTAAAAGAGGACCCGACCAAGTGTAGCCTGCTTGTCTATAATGCCATTTCCTCCGGCATTGTCTTTCGTGATGTAATTGGGTTTTCCCTGATTCGCATAATTGGGCAAGGCTTCAAAATCGATGTTCGTCCCAAATGTCGTTTTTGCTGCAGCTAAAAGATCCAAAGGGTCAGTAACTTGATCTGCATCTGGGGAGCATGAAAATACGACCAATGCCAATAAAATCAATTGAATGCGCATGAGCTTTATGTTTAGGCCAACAAGATATAGCGAATGCACAAGACCAATACGTTCAATCGACCGGTAAGGTAATTATGACGCCCAAAAGACAAATCAAGCGGATTGCCTATTTCTTCTTTCCGTTACTTACGGGAGCCGGAGCGACCACATTGCTATCCAGACGCGCGTTTTTAGCTAAATCCTTCTGCAAACTATCAATCGACGCGATGATGAATTTCACTTGCGCATGCGGCAAATTACTCTGATCTGCGATAGCCTTGATATTATTTAAGTTGTTCCAGTGGTAATTGATGGTTGGCTCCGCCACACGCATCGTGATAAACTTCTCAGCCGCAAACGAAAAAAGGGCGAATGACGCCGCAATAAATAATAACTTTTTCATGGTATGATATAACTAGGAATGAGGGCCAAACTTACAAAAATTTAAGCTAAAACATGAGTAAAATAATCCCTCTGACAGCTTTTATCAGTGTTATTTAGTTTGTTGATGAAGTGTAATTCAAAAAACACCGCCCGAAATTCGAGTGGTGTTTTTTATTTCAATAATTCGAAATATTGGGCTACAAAATAGCCATTTTCAATTTTCCCCTGAACACGTGCTTTTCGTACCGCCATGCAAAATCCGTCTTTGGCATGTGCATCTCCGTGATCATCTAATCCCGTCCCTTTCACCTCATAGGCTACCCCTGATTTCTTAACGGCCAAATAGCAGCCCTTCTTGCTCATCTGAAAATTACAAGACCCACAAGATGCCTCTAAAGTATCCACAGGAATACTTGGGTTAATTTTTCCAAAAGGCCCTTGTGCGAAACTCGCAAAGGAAATAAGTAGTAATCCGAATAAGTACTTTTTCATGGAAGATATTTTTTCTGCAAAATTAAGGTTTACTTTGAGGGAGCAAATGATTTTACGCATGAATTGGATTAAAGAATTTAAGGCCTTCGCCATCAAAGGAAATGTCATCGAACTTTCGGTCGCCGTGGTGATCGGAGCAGCTTTCTCAAGCATCATCAATTCGCTCGTTTCCGACATCATTACGCCCCTCATCCTGACCCCTGCTATTGAGGCCGCGGGTGTTGCCGACATCGATAAGCTCTCCTGGGGTGCCGTCAAATATGGTAAATCATTAGCGGCTATCATTCAATTCATCTTAATCTCCTTTGTCCTTTTTGCCATCATCAAAGCCATCAACAAGGTCAACCTCGTCGATGTCCCCAAAGAAGAAAAAAAGAAGGATCCCCAAGTCGAGCTACTGAAAGAAATCCGCGATCTACTCAAAAAATAAGCTTACTGAGCGATCAATTCCAAGGCCTTCGGATTTTTCACGGTCGAAGCCTTCGTCTCATCATCGAGTTGCATGATCTGATTGCCCGACTCGAATTTGGGCCATTCCGGTAAACCCTTGCCATTGGGATTTCCCGTTTTGGCAAAATTCACCCAATAAGCCGAAACCTGTTTCGCGAGTTGGAAATCCACCACCTCAAACGGTCGGCGCACCGTCGCCAAATTATCATAGGCATATGGAACCTCTCCCGTGTGGAAAGCCCCATTGCGTGATTCGGGCGTGTAGCCTGGAACCTGTCGATTAAAATTATAGACGTAAACCGACGATTTCCCATGAGCTAATTGTGTCTTTGCCCAGAAAAATACCCCAGCCCCGAAGCTCTCGTCCCGACTCAAATTACGTTGGGACACAAGCGCCTCCGCTTCATTCGTCGCGGGGTAATGCGATACTAATTCGGTCGCTTTGGCACCGTATTTTTTGGAAAGGTTTTGTTGGTATTCCGTCGCCGATAACCAACGGTTCATCACAAGGTCATCCGCGTTCCAACCCATTAATAAATCTACATCATTGTTTTTGTGCTGGGCATAGGCCTCCAACATATTCAAGGGCTCGACATACCCATCCAAATAAGGAGAACTCAAACCCCCAGGACCCGCTAAAATCTCCTCTGCCGATTTTGTGCGCAATTCTGACAGGTTTTTGGCCCCTAATTTTTGGGCAAATTCAAGGCCGATATTTTCTGCGGACGATTGCGTCAAGGTAGGACGTAGGGCGCTTCGTATCATGGCACTGCCACTTTCCGCAATTGCGCGCTGAAATAAGCCTTTTGCCAAAGGCGATGCGCAGAGGTAGTTGACAGCAAATGCGCCGGCCGACTGCCCCGCGATAGTAACTTGTTTGGGGTCACCACC
>JBDKFF010000190.1:0-2776 GCA_039798865.1 Bacteroidota bacterium | reverse complement strand
ACCTTCACAGAACAAACCTGGCACAGAAACATGGACAGTCCCTCTCACTGATACCACCTCATAAATATACCTTAGGTACTACCGGTTGCAGTTCCAGGGTTGTTTTTTAAACTCCATTTCTACTTTCGGGCTTGCTGAAAAACTCCTCCAAGACCCCTAATCATTTGTAATTCAAATAAATAAGTCCGAATTTTTCAATCATTTTCTTGCTTATCTGCAAGGTTTTCAAGAATTTTAGGGCAAATTTCATGCAGATGATCAAGTACATCTCCGCCAAACAGCTAAGCGTAGAAGAGTTTGATACCACCTTTGGCCAGAAACTCAACCCGTCTAACAAATGGGTCATTTTGGCGAATGCTATCCCATGGGATGCGTTTGTAAGTGTTTATTCCCGGAAGATGTCCAGTCGTATGGGCAGAACCTCTATACCACCCAGACTTGCCGTTTCTGCTATGATTATCAAGCACTTGGAAAACCTTGATGATCGGGGTGTCGTTCAGGCACTGGAAGAAAACATCTATATGCAGTACTTCGCCGGGTACACTTCTTTTAACACCAAAAGGCCCTTCGACCCTTCCCTGCTGGTAGAAATGAGGCATCGGATGGGAAAGGAAGCGTTTGATGAAATGTCGTTGCTCATTATCCAGAAAGCTGTTCCAATTTTGGAGCAAATGAAGGCTGAAAATAAAAATGTCAAATTCAAAAACGGGCCAAAAAATAATTCCGGCAACAAGGATAAAAATACGATTAATGCCGAGTCAAAGGATGCTGATAATTCTGAAAAAAATGATGATACCCCAGTCGGAAATAATGAAATTAATACCGAAAAAACCATCGCTGAAATAATTACTGAAAATACTGCTGAATATTCCTCAAGCACTGCTGTGCCAGGTGAAATTTCTTGCGAAAATGTACCGAACCGGGGCACACTGATTGTTGACGCAACGGTTGCGGATCAGATGATAAAATTTCCGACTGACATTGGTCTTTTAAATACTGCGCGGCTTCAGTCAGAGCGATTAATCGATATCATTCATGATCAAAGACAAGAACAAAAAAAGCCCAGAACATATCGTCTTGTTGCTCAAAAAGAATTTCTGGAACTGGCAAAGAAGAAGAATAAAAGCAACAGGCAGGTTCGGAAAATAAAGACGAAACAGCTCGGCTATCTTAAACGTAACATAAACACTATCAACAGGTTACTGGATGAATTTTCGGTTATGCCACTCCAGTACGAGGATTTGAGGATGTTCTGGATTATACGCCTTGTGTACGATCAACAACGCAAAATGTATTGCGACAATACCCATTCACATCCGGACCGAATTGTAAGTGTGCATCAACCGTACGTTCGACCAATACCGCGTGGCAAAGACAAGCACAGCACCGAATTCGGAGCCAAGATAGGGGTAAGCGTTTGTAACGGATTCAGTATGGTGGATACGCTGAGCTGGCATGCCTATAGCGAATCAAAGGATTTGATCAAACATGTAGAAAATTACAGGCGAAATTTCGGTTATTATCCTGAATTTCTATTAGCAGATAAAGCATATTTGACGCGAGAAAATCGTGATTTTTTGAAATTGCGAAATATTCAACACAACGGAAAAAAACTCGGCAGACCCCTACAATTATCCAGCCGTGAAAAGGCAATAATTCGAGCTAAAAATGCGGAGCGAAATCACGTCGAAGGTAAATTCGGACAGGCTAAAAATTCCTTTGGACTTTCCCGTATAAGGGCCAGGCGAGCAGATACATCCGCAGCGTGGATAAGCGGCATCTTTCTCGCACTGAACCTCACGCGCCTGCTTAAAATCATGCCCGTGGTGGGCCTAATCCTTCACTTAATTGCTAAAAATGCCCTGATGGCTCAAATTGTCAGGCTTTTGTGGTCTTTTGAGGGTCGTTTAGGAGCTTCAGTGAAGCGGAATTGGCGCCGGATGAAGGAGGACTGGCAACATCTGTGGATACTGGACAGACCAAAAATGGCCTCAGTGTATGGTTGATTGGAGATTTTCAGCAAACCCTAAGTATAACGGCTAAGCAATTGACTGACACACTGGACAAACTCACAGCAATGCGAGGTTGTCCCAGATACATACGTTGTGATAATGGCCCGGAGTTTATTAGCCAGACACTTCAGTCATGGGCAAGTACCAACAACGTAGAGCTGAAATTCATACAGCCCGGCAAACCAACCCAGAATGGTATCATTGAACGCCTCAATGGAACGGCTCGAAGGGAATGCCTTAATCTCAACTGGTTCAACTCGCTGGAAGAGTTAAACGAATTACTCGGAGAGTGGTATAAAACCTATAACTTTGATCGTCCTCATTCCAGTCTGAAGTATAAAACCCCGGTAGCATTTGAAAAATCAAACACGAATCTCTACTTTAGAATGGTACCGGCAACCGAGGGGTAGGACAATCAGCAGTGGCCATTGTGTATCTATATCCGGTTTCAATCCGGAAAAATGTGTACCCTTTCTAAAAAATTAATTTATCCGTGGGTTAAACAAGTATTTAGTTGCCTTATTGTTTTAATATTTGAAAATCAATCTTTGATTCAGGAATATTATCATCATAAATAAATAATGTATAAATTCCTTGCAATTGATCTGTAAGATTGATTGAGCTAGACGGAGCTACTTGTGAAAGTGAACCCTGTTTCACAACTAGTCCCATTGTATTAATAATTTCATAAGAAGTAGGTAATGCGAAAATATTGATGATTGTTTCACTTGAATCAGTGATTGTTACGGGATTTTCTATTATCA
>JBDKFF010000189.1:0-3535 GCA_039798865.1 Bacteroidota bacterium | reverse complement strand
TGCCACTTTCCGCAATTGCGCGCTGAAATAAGCCTTTTGCCAAAGGCGATGCGCAGAGGTAGTTGACAGCAAATGCGCCGGCCGACTGCCCCGCGATAGTAACTTGTTTGGGGTCACCACCGAAGGCCGCAATGTTTTCGTTGACCCATTTCAGAGCGGCAATCATATCCAGAAGACCATAATTACCCGAAACTCCCGCGGCCGATTCCTTACTTAATTCGGGATGTGCTAAGAAACCAAAGGTGCCAACGCGGTAATTGATACTAACGAAAACCACGCCTTTAGAGGCTGTTGATGCACCATCATAAATAGGACAAGCCGCGCCTCCGCTCCGAAATCCACCCCCATAAATATAGACCAAGACGGGCTTCGGGGATTTGGTTTGGGTGTCACTCCACACATTCAAATACAAACAATCTTCGCTGATGGGCGACTTGGGTATCAAAAATTCCTCCGACCAAAACTGAAAGGGTTTCGGCTCAGCTTGCATGGGACTCGGACCATAGGCTACACAGGACTTGACCCCTTGCCAAGGGCTTAAGGGTTGCGGAGCTTTCCAACGCAAATCTCCCACGGGAGGCTGCGCAAATGGAATACCCAAAAAGCGCTGAATCGTTCCTACTTTTTCTCCAGAAAGCGTACCTAATTTGGTTTTAACCTGTGGCGTTTGAGCCAAGGAAGAAAAGCTAATTAATAAAACGGCTAACAGTTTTTTCATTATTTTAAGGTTTAGGAGCTATTTTTCTTTCCCCAAGTATCCACAGAGGTGCATTACCCGGAACATGCTTATCGGGCGATTTTTCCGTAAAGTTTCGAATATGTTCCGCTGCCTCCGCAATATCATCGGTAAACAAGATATGCTGAAAATCAGTCGCACCTACCGTCTTTTGATCGATCAAGGACTCAAAATAACGCATCAATTTATCATGGTATTCCACGCCCATGACCACCACCGGAAAGTTTTTCATCTTGCCGGTTTGGATGAGCGTAATGACCTCCACAAATTCATCCAGGGTCCCAAGGCCTCCCGGCATGATGACAAAACCGGAGGAATATTTTCGTAGTAATTCTTTCCGAACGAAGAAGTAACGGATGTTGACCATCCGATCTAAGTAGGGATTCGGATGTTGCTCAAAAGGCAGTTCGATGTTACAGCCCAGTGAAAGTGCTCCCGATTTTTTAGCGCCCTTATTCGCTGCCTCCATGATACCTGGACCGCCGCCCGTCATGATAGCAAATCCCATCGTGCCGAGTTGGGAGGCGAGCTCCTCCGTAGTTTGGTAATAGACATCCGTTTCTTTGAAGCGCGCGGATCCAAAAATGGTGATGCAGGGCCCGATAAAATGCAGGTTACGGAAGCCTTTGATAAACTGAAAAAGTACTTGAAGTGAGAATAAAAATTCCTTCCAACGAGAACGAGGGCCGGCTAAAAATGCGTGTTCAGAATTACCATTCATAGTTATTTCATTTGGAATCAAAACTAATGCTAATTTGTTTAGTTTTGTAAGAGTATCTAAAAAATCAAAATGAAAACCTACGAATTTCACGCGGCGGATTCGCGCGGAGCGGCCAATCACGGTTGGCTTCAAAGTTACCACACCTTCAGTTTTGCCAATTATTACAACCCGTCACGCATCCATTTTGGGGCTTTGCGCGTGTTAAATGACGATACGGTTTCAGGAGGCATGGGCTTTGGTGAACATCCCCATGACAACATGGAGATTATCAGTATTCCTTTGGAAGGTGACTTGGAGCACAAGGATAGCATGGGAAATACGACCGTGATTCGCAACGGGGATATCCAAGTGATGAGCGCGGGAACAGGGATTTACCACAGCGAATACAACCGCAACAAAGACGCGACCGTGAAATTTTTACAAATTTGGGTCTTCCCAAACAAGAAAAACGTCACCCCGCGTTATGATCAAATCACCATGAATCCCGCAGATCGCCAGAATCAGTTCCAGCAGGTTTTATCGCCAAATCCGGAGGATGCGGGCGTTTGGGTACACCAAGATGCATGGTTTCATTTGGGTAAATTTGATCAGGATTTTTCAGTCGATTATTCGATTAAAAAAGAAGGCAACGGTTTATACGTCTTCGTACTTTCCGGGGAATTCGAAGTGGATGGTCAGGTCGTGCAATCCCGTGATGGTTTAGGAATTCGCCAGGCATCCGATGTTTCATTTAAAGCCCTAAGTCCCGGCGCCGAGGTATTACTGATGGAAGTTCCGATGCAGATCTAAGTGTATGAAAACAGTCGCTGTGCTTGGAGGAAATGCGGATATCGTGGCGCTATTGGTGCGATTGATCAATAACTATGAATCAACGGAAGCGATTGGATTTTCCAGCGCGGAAGAATTATTCTCCGCGCAGCCAAAATGCGATTTAGTATTATTGAGTAGTAGTGTCACGGAAAGTGACGAGGCGCTGATTCTGGAACGCGTTATGGTTCCCGTGATTCAACATTTTGGAGGAGGAAGCGGGCTCTTACGCGCCGAACTCCTCCCCCATTTAAGTTGATTTATTGAATACTCCACAGGATTCCCTGCTCGATTAATTTCAAATAGTCCGGATTCGCCCACACCGCCGCCGAGTGACCCATCGAGGTGTAAAAGCTCTTGCCCTTACCCACCGTGCGATACCATGCCACTGGGTGGTTGGGTCCCATTCCGAAATTCTTATCCGTCATCCAAAGCATATTGCCATTCGGTATAATGTTGTCTCCATTGATCGTGTATAAAACATGGACATCTTTGGGTGCATTAAAAAAGACATACCACTCATCGGTATTGCTCCATTGTTTCGAAAGGTTTTGTGAAAAGAGGGAGTCGACATTCTCCGACAAGCGTACATCGGCTTGTTGGAACTGCGGATTCAATGGGTGATGCGAAAACTTCGCGCCCAAGAGGTTTTTCTCATACCAATCCCAACGGTGAGAATCATCTCCCGCGCCATGGATACCCATCAATGAGCCGCCATCTTCCACGTATTTTTCCAAAGCGGATTGTTGGTCGTCATTCAACACCCGACCCGTCGAGTTATCGAAAATCACCAATTTAAATTGCTTCAATTGCTCCGGATTAAATACCCCACCATCGGCCGTTTCATAGATAAATAATTGATGCTTTTCTCCGAGCTGCTTGATCAGTGGAATGGAGGCATCGATCGATTCTGCATGTCGGAAACCCGTTGTTTTCGTAAATACCAAAACCGCAGGTTTATCAGCCGGAAATTGAATGGTCGGCTTCTCAGTTTCATAACTAACGGGAAAGCCGTATTTTACTTTGTACATAAAAGTACCTAAAGCGACCGACAGCATCATGATGATGCAGAAGAGAGTCCAAGCTAAAATTTTAAAGAATTTTTTCATGTATTTATCAGTTTTATAATCGTTCGTTTCGTTTTCCCCTTTTACCTTTGGCAATCCTCCAAGGTTTGCCAAAGGTAGCAGCTGGATTAGGCATCTAATAAGCGACGATGGTAATTTATTTGGCCTAAATGGTATGCCAAATGCGTCTCCAAATGAATAAAA
>JBDKFF010000188.1:0-4521 GCA_039798865.1 Bacteroidota bacterium | reverse complement strand
TAACACGAAAAAGAAATCTTTCCCATCGTTACCCAAGGTGAATCCCCTAATCTGCGGTCTTTCGACGGATTCGGATCCATGAGTGTTTCATTGGCCAAAAGGGCGAATAGTACCGCTTCTTTGGCCGCCGAATGGATGCCTAATTCCTGCGAATCCGCTATGGAAAATCCCGGGAGTAATTCACGTAAATGTTCCATCAACAAAGGATTCCTCGCACCCCCACCACTTGCATATATATATCCTTGGTTCAAACCCGTATAATCTTGAATGGCCAAAGCGATGCTTTCCGCCGTGAAGCGCGTCAAGGTCGCGATGACATCCACCGGACTTAATTCTTTGGGTACTAATCCGTCCACCAGGGCCAGATTGAAATATTCAGGTCCTGTACTTTTTGGAAAAGACTCGGAGAAAAAGGGACTAGCTAATAATTCGCTCAATAGAGCTTCATTCACTTGTCCGGAACGCGCTATTTGGGCGTCCTCATCATAGCTTAGGTTGGGGTAATTTCTTCTCACCCATGCGTCAATCAAGGTATTTCCGGGACCCGTATCCGTCACCAAAATCCCCTTCGGGTCTTGATTCGCCGGTAAATAGGTGAAATTACCAATGCCCCCTATATTCAATAGAATCCGTTCTTCTCCCGACTTCGTAAACAAAAAATAATCCCCAAACATTGCCAATGGAGCACCTTCTCCACCCGCAGCGACATGTTTTTGTCGGAAATCAGATACGGTAATGATCCCTGTCAAATGCGCCAAATGATCCCCATCTCCAATCTGCAAGGTTGAATTCGGAAGCTCACCCGTACGAACCGGTCGGTGCATCACCGTCTGCCCATGCGACGCCAATAAATCGACCTCGCTGGGTTTAACGTTCCATGCTTTCAAAACATCTAAAATGATCGCCGCATGCGTCCGTGCTATTTGAGCGTTTAGCGTGCTTAAGCTTGGGAAGTGAATCGTGTCCTTGGCAAATACGTCCCGAATGGATTCCTTGAATGCTGCATCAAATGGCACCGCGGTAAAATGAACGACTTCACATTGGGTGTTTAAGCCTTGGCCACTGAATCGACAAAGCGCTAAATCGAGCCCATCCAGTGAGGTGCCCGACATCAAGCCTAAAATCAACCGACTAGGTTTTTGTGCGATGCGATATAATTGTTCGATCTGTGGATTCAATGGGTTCTTACATTTGACCTTTGGCCAACCTATCAGGATTGCCAAAGGTAAGGTCTACAAAGCTACAAAAAAATCCCCCATGCACATTTCAAAAATCATCAAGTAGCTGATAATAAATTGATAATTCCCCGCATCGATTTCGTATCTTTGGGGCTTGTAATTTTTGAATCAAAAGTCTTATGGCACTTGATATTATCATTGTAGGAGGTGGAATCGTTGGTCTCGCTACTGCACATCGTTTATTGGAAGCGAATCCAAAATTAAAAATTGCCCTTTTCGAAAAAGAAAAGATGGTTTCTCTGCATCAAACTGGGAATAATTCCGGGGTGATTCATTCGGGTTTATACTACAAACCGGGATCATTAAAAGCGAAGAATTGCATTGAAGGTTATCATCAATTGGTCGATTACTGTACCAAGGAGGAAATTCCCTTTGAACTAACGGGAAAAATTGTGGTGGCGAGCACGGAAGCGCAACGTCCCCAATTGGAAAATCTATTTCAGCGCGGTCAGGAAAATGGTTTAGGAGGATTGAAGAAATTAAGTTTGTCGGAAATGCGTGAGCATGAACCCCATGTCATTGGGGTTGAGGGGATGTGGGTTCCACAGACAGGTATCGTTGATTACCGAGCGGTTGCCGCTAAATTGGCCCAAGGGATTCAAGCCAAAGGATGTGAAGTTCACTTGGGTGAAAAAGTTATTGACATTACCAAAGGCCTGAGTTATTCGATTGTAGAAACGGAAAAGGCCGTCTATGAAACAAAGCTGATCATTAATTGCGCAGGTTTGTATTCGGATCAAGTGGCGCAGTGGACACAGCGAGAACCTTTGGACGTACGAATTGTACCGTTTAGAGGCGAGTATTTTAAGTTGCGCAAAGACAAGGAATACCTCGTAAAGAACCTTATTTACCCTGTACCCGATCCAAATTTCCCCTTCTTGGGTGTTCACTTTACCCGCATGATGCGTGGTGGGGTAGAGGCTGGGCCTAATGCCGTATTAGCATTTAAAAAGGAAGGGTATACCAAATTAGGTATCAATGCCAAAGAACTTTGGGATACCTTAACCTGGCCAGGCTTCCAAAAAGTTGCCGCCAAATATTGGGAAACCGGTCTTGGTGAAATGTATCGCAGTTTCTCAAAAGCCGCTTTTACGAAGGCACTTCAGGGCTTAATTCCCGAAATTCAAGAAAGTGATTTAGTTGAAGGAGGTGCCGGTGTCCGCGCGCAAGCTTGTGATCGTAGCGGAGGCCTATTGGATGATTTCTCGATCGTCGAAGATGAAAAGGTTATCAATATTTTGAATGCTCCGAGTCCTGCGGCCACCTCGTCTTTATCCATCGGCAAGACCGTGGCGGAAATGGCCTTGGCGCGATTTAGCTAATTGTAGAGACGCGATACTTCGCGTCTTAAATATTGGGGTACGAATTATCGTGTCTTTGTGAAATGAACCAAACGCGACTTGTCGCGAAATACGCGAAACAGCGCGAAATACGCGACACATCGCGAAACCAGACGCGAAGTATCGCGTCTCTACAAGAATTAGATATATGAAATTACTTTTTGCCTACCTAAAACAATACCGCTGGCGCGTCATCGCAGCACTCGGTTTAGCCGCGACGAATCAGATTTTCTCTTTGATGGATCCCTACATCTTTCGGAAAATTATTGATGATGTTGCTGCTGTTTACCGTGCTGAGACACATACCATGTCGCAATTCATCGATGCGATTTGGCCATTGGCCCTGGCATCCGTGGGGGTCGCATTTGTGAGTCGGGTAGCCAAAAATTTCCAAGACTACATGATCAACACGGTCACCCAAAAAGTGGGGGCTAACCTCTATTCGGATGGGATTCGTCACTCCTTGGAATTACCTTATGAGACCTTCGAGGATCAACGATCGGGTGAAACTTTGGGGAAGCTTCAGAAAGTCCGGACGGATGTGGAGAAGTTGATTACCCTTGGAATCAACATCCTTTTCCAGTCTGTCATTGCCTTGGTGTTTATTTCCGTCTATGCCTTTTCGGTGCATTGGATGGTCATGCCCTTGTTCTTGATTACGGGACCTTTGATTGCTTGGGTTTCGTCGGTATTGAGTAAAAAGATTAAGGTCATTCAAATTGAGATTGTGAAAGAATCGACCGGCTTAGCTGGATCGACCACCGAATCACTACGCAACATCGAATTGGTGAAATCCCTGGGTTTGGCCGAGCAGGAAATCGCTCACTTGAACGCGACGACCGAGAAAATCTTAAAATTAGAGTTAAAGAAAGTGCGCTATGTGCGTTCCATGGCCTTCGTTCAAGGAACCTGCGTGAACCTATTGCGCATGTTGATGGTGGTCGTTTTGATCTATTTGATCTACAAAGGCCAAATCACCATCGGTCAATTCTATTCCTTGAACATCTATTCCTTCTTCTTATTTAATCCTTTACAGGAAATTGGAAATGTGGTCAATACCTTCCGTGAGGCGGAGGTGTCCCTTCAAAACTTCGAACAAATTTTGGCAATTCCAGGCGAGAAAAAACCGGATAACCCGAAGGTCATCTCTCACATCGAGGAATTGACCTTTGATCATGTTTCTTTTCAGCATCAGTCGGCGACGCAAGAAGCGCTTTCCGACATATCCTTCCAGGTCAAAGGTGGCGAAACCATCGCATTTGTGGGACCCTCGGGGGCGGGTAAGTCGACCTTGGTGAAACTTTTGGTGGGTCTTTACCGACCGAAAAAGGGACAAGTCTTCTACAATGGCGAGTCAGGCGATGCGATCGATTTCGACCAATTGCGTAAGAAAATCGGCTTTGTGACGCAGGATACTCAGTTGTTTTCGGGATCGATTCGTGAGAATTTATTGTTTGTAAATCCGAATGCGACCGATGCACAATGTTTAGAAGTGTTGGAGAAAGCAGCATGTCAGAGTCTATTGGCTCGGGCCGACAAAGGTTTAGATTCATTAATCGGTGAAGGTGGGGTTAAAGTATCTGGCGGTGAGAAGCAGCGTTTAAGTATTGCGCGGGCCTTGTTGCGCGATCCGAACTTGCTGGTATTTGATGAGGCCACTTCCGCATTGGATTCCTTGACTGAAGAAGAGATTTCAGAAACGATACGTGCGGTCTCACAAGCATCTGAACACTTGACGATTTTGATTGCTCACCGCTTGTCGACGATCATGCACGCCACTCGAATCTATGTTTTGGAGAAGGGGAAGGTTGTTGAATCGGGAAATCACGATAGTTTGTTGGCCGATAAGGGATTGTATTACGCGATGTGGCGCCAACAAGTAGGGGAAAACAAATAATTTATTTTGTAATTCCTTGATTGGCCAACGATTGTTTGGCAAAACG
>JBDKFF010000187.1:0-10640 GCA_039798865.1 Bacteroidota bacterium | reverse complement strand
CAGAAGGAGATCTCATGGGTTATCAAACCTTTCAGCGCTTTGGAAATGCCTTGATTTTTATTAAAGAAAAACGTGAACTTCTCATTTATGCAGACATTTAAAATCACGCTGGCAAGTTTATGCCTCTTATTTGTTTTCTGTGGGAAAACTGTAGCAATGTCCTTGGATTCCCTCGGCTTAAAGAAGGAGAATAATAAAACCTTTTTGGTATATAAAATTGGTCCTAAACAAACCCTATTTAGCGTCCTCAAACGCTATAATTTATCACTAACCGAGTTCAAGCAAGTCAATCCTGAAATTAACATTCCTGTAAACACGGGTGAATTGGTATTTATCCCTTTACACTACTTGGACGAATCCACAAATACCTTAGGGAACGTCATTAAACCCGTGGAAAAAGCCCCTGAACCTGTCGAGGCTCCTAAAAACACCGGTATACATATCGTTAGCGCCAAACAAAGCTTGTTGACCGTTGCGAACCTATATAAAGTGACCATGGCGGAAATCCGAAAATGGAATAATCTAAGCTCGGATGTCTTAAAAGAGGGTCAACGACTTTTTGTCTCTGCTCCGGCAGCAGTAAACATTGATAAATCTTCCTTGTTGCCTCCCAAAGGGAATGAGGAAAGTAAATCCCCATCGACTCCCACTGAGCCTACAGACGCCAATGGCATGCGCAAAACCATCGAAACGGGAATGGCTGAATTAATTGATGTACCTGATAATTCGGGAAAATATTTAGCACTACATAAAACAGCGCCTATTGGGACATTGGTATTGGTCAAAAATTTAGCCAATGGCCAAAATATTTGGGTAAAGGTTATTGGTCGCTTACCTAATTCCGATAGCAAATTGATCATCAAATTATCACCGAAAGCCTTCGAACGCTTAAATGCCGTGGATAAGCGCATCCGTGCTGAAATCAGTTACTTGGTTAAATAATGGCAAAAAGAAAAAGACCCATCACGGCAGGAACGGTAGCTTTTGAGGTATTATTTATACTCTCCTACCCCTTTATTGCCGCATTCTCGTTAGTGATTACCTTGTCGGTTTGGCTGCTATCCTTACCTTCCCGACTACTAGCATTCTTCGGAAACAAAAAATAATTCATGGAAGCACATGTGAGTCATTTATTGGAATCCAAATTCCAATTTTTCAATCACAAGCGTTTTATTGAACACGATCCCATTCAAATCCCGCATTTGTTTAGTCAAAAACAGGATATTGAAATCATGGGGTTCTGGGTGGCTATGTTGGCCTGGGGCCAACGAAAAACCATCATCTCCAAAGCCCACGAATTGATCGACTTGATGGACGAAAGTCCTTATCAATTCATCATGCAGCATCAAGAAACAGATTTAAAGCGATTTTTACGCTTTAAACACCGTACATTCAATGCCACGGATGCTTTATACTTTATTCAATTTTTTAAGCGGCATTATACATCGAATGAAAGTTTAGAGTCCGCTTTCTCCAAGATTTATCAAGCCGAAGAAAGTACGGTAGAGCAAGCGATTAACCGATTCTACAAGCATTTTTTTGCGGATGAATTTGCTCCCCAACGGACCCAAAAACACATTGCATCACCCGCTAAACATTCTGCATGTAAACGCATCAACATGTTTTTACGTTGGATGGTCAGAAAAGATGATGCGGGCGTTGACTTCGGAATTTGGAATCAGATTAAATCGCATCAATTAGTTTGTCCACTCGATGTACATGCACTTCGAACCGCAGAAAGCTTGCAATTGATTGCACCTGGGCCGACCAACTGGAAGAAGGCCTTAGAACTGACCGATATCTTAAGAGAATTAGACCCTAATGATCCCGTAAAATACGATTTTGCCTTGTATGGAATGGGAATTGAAGACAAAACAATATGGAAATAATACAGGTTAAAAGCGCTGATCAATCGGCCTATTTCGAAATCATTCCGTCCATTGGAGGCATGTTAAGCCAATTAAACTGGTCGGGCGATGTGATTAAAATACCCTTTTCATCACAATATCCACTAGCTACAAACCCCTATCATCCGAGTGCTTTATTGAGCCCTTGGGTTAATCGCGTTCGGAATGGTAATTATTCCTTTGAGGGTCGCAATTATCAACTTCCCATCAACGAGGAAAATTTAGGAAATGCCATTCATGGACTACTGGCTAGAAAGCCGTTTAGCTATCAAATAGAAGGAGCTAAAGCCATTGTTCGCTTTGAATACCAAGCCGAGGCGAAGGCCTACCCCTTCCCTTTTGAGACCACTTTGACCTATGAATTTGATGCAAACAATGTCTTTCACATGCAATTCGAGGCAAAAAATACGGGTGACGGAAACATGCCCTTTGCCTGCGGTTGGCACCCTTATTTCAAATTGCCAGAAGGAGAATTAGTCGAATGGAAAATTCGATTTGAATCGTTGAGCAAATTTCATTCCGACAGTCAAATGATTCCCTTACGAGAAGAACCTTACGATGCGAGTCATGGCGTTAATTTGGGGGAAGAGACGCTGGATAACGTGTTTAGATTAAAGCCAATGGATAAGCATCAAACCGTTTTTGAAAGTGGAAAATCAACATTAAGCATTGAGCAATCGAGTATCGATTTCCCGTTCTTAGTCGTCTTTGCCCCGGAAAATGAAAATTGCCTCGCAATCGAACCGATGACCGCCAATACAGATGCATTTAACACTGGGGATGGACTTAGAATTTTAGCTCCCGGGGAAACATTCCTGTCGACGGTCAAGATTTGGTTTTCAAAAGCCGACAATTCCCTCTAAATAGGACAAAACCTTTTCGTACCTTTGTGCCATGATGAAAAAATTCCTTGTTTTATTTGCCTTGCTTAGCGTCAGCCTATCCTCGTATTCCGAGGTCGTGGCGGATAGCTTAGCGGCTAAATGGAAAAAGGATTTTAATACAGGGATAAATATCAACCAGTCGAGTTTTAGCGACAACTGGAAAGGAGGAGGTACCAATACATTTGCTATCGGATGGTTCCTTAACCATTCCGCCAAAGTGAACAACAATAACTGGCGATTAAATAGTGATTTAAACTTACAAGTAGGTTTTCTACAAAACCGCACACAAAGCCTACGGAAGAACGTCGACCGAATATTTTATGAGTTCAAGGCGGGTTATCGAATTAGTCCGAAATGGGATTTTTATGGGTCGACCAACTTCTCATCCCAGTTTTTTCAGGGTTTTGAATATGGCAAAAAGAATAAAGCGGGTGAACCTGTGGATTCCTTGGTATCCAATATTTTTGCACCGGCTTATTTAACCTCATCCATGGGTTTTGAATTCCACCCGGATAAATCATTCTACACCCGAATCGGTGTGGGTAGTCTACGTCAAACCTTTGTATTTGACGAACGTATTTCCAATGCAGGACTTTATGGTTTGGAGAAGCCCGGTGATAATATCCGTAACCAATTCGTATTCCAATACTTGATGAATATCGAGAAGGATATCTTTCAAAATATCAATATGAAGGCACGTTATTCGGCGCTCGTTGATTATTTCCGTATGGGTTATTCGAATGGCATTGTACATCGCTTGGACGCAAATTTCACGATGAAGGTCAATAAATACGTGAGTACGAATCTTCAAGCCGTTTTATTTCGCGATTATGACCAAGATCCCAATTGGCAGTTTTCCCAAATACTATCCATGGGAGTCTTGTATCGCCTAGCTGATTGATCGTTTACGTTGCTGCATTCTTTCATGCAATAACTGAATAATTCCATCTTTCAATCCCAAATCAGGGACAAAAATCGATTGACAACCCGCCAATTCCATGGCCGTTAAATAAATGGACGCAGCCGGAACAATGACATCGGCACGGTCGGTATTTAGCCGAAGTTTATTCACTCGCTCTTCGTAGGTAAAGGAACTGATAAAGCTAGAAATCCGTTTTAATTCAGCTAAATCCATCGTTTTATCCTCGCTAACCTGCGTAGATAAATTGTAAAGTTTACTGATATTTCCACCAGTACCCACCGCAAGCACCGGCCCTTTGATGGATTCCATTTGCAAAGAAATCCATCGTTTCATTTTGTCCCAATCTCCCTCTTTTTCTTTCCCTTCCAATAAACGAACAGAGCCAATTTTAAAGGATTTTGAGGCAAATTTTTCTTGATTTCGGTAAAAGTTTAATTCGGTGGAACCCCCACCCACATCTATATGAAGGTAGTTTTTCTTGGGATTCAAGGATTTTACGACAACATCGTTAATCAACTCGGCCTCGCGTGCACCATCAATAATCTGGATTTTCATGTCCAAGATTTTATGAATACGCGTCACCAATTCCGCGGAATTCGCTGCCTCCCGCATGGCTGAAGTCGCACAGATGGCATAATCCTGCACCTCATGCAAATCCATCAACAGTTTATAGGCATGCAGCAATTTGAATACCCGCACCTCAGATTCCGGAGAAATGACCCCTTCACTAAATACATCATGTCCCAGACGGAGGGCAAAACGTACGTATTCCACGCGTTTAAAACTGATCATCCCCTCGTTTTCCAAGACACTGGAAATCTGTAAACGAGCGGCATTGGAACCGATATCAATAGCTGCAAACTTCATTAGACGGCATTTGGTTTGTGTAAATAGAATCCATTGGCACTTGGCTCAAAACTAATCTCCGTGCCTAAAACAAATAATAATTGGCGTTTATCAATCACCACAGGAATCTGACGAATCAGATATTCTTCATCAAATTCGGTTTTTTGATCAAAACCCAATACATAGGTTCCCCCGCAGGTACCACCTCGCATACCTACTCTTAAAAAGGGCTCGGGCATTTTACCTTGCTCGACTAAAGCAAAAAGATTTTCGTGCGCCGAATCCGAAAAGGTGATGGGAGAATTATTTGACATACATGCAATGAAAGCCTGCACAAATTTAGTTAAATTTAACCTGCAATAAACCTTTTGGGTATTAACATTTTTTAAGGATTCCGAGGCAATAATTCCCCAAAGATTCGTTTAAAAGATAAATTTAAAAGCATGAACTATTCCATTCTGTGGGCCGACGACGAGATTGACTTATTAACTCCCTATATCCTCTTCTTAGAAAACAAAGGCTATCAAGTCACGGCCGTGAACTCGGGAGCCGATGCGCTGGATTTAGTGAATAAGCAAAAATTCGACGTCTTGTTCTTGGATGAAAACATGCCCGGAATGACAGGTTTGGAGGTCCTGATTGCGATCAAACAAATACGCCCTAATCTTCCTGTTATCATGATTACCAAATCAGAGGAGGAAGAACTCATGGAAGATGCCATCGGATCCAAAATTGCCGACTATTTAATTAAACCCCTGAATCCCAATCAATTACTACTCTCCGTAAAACGAATTTTCGATAAGAAACGTTTAGAGGAGGAGAAAACGAACTTAAGTTACCAACAAGAATTTAGGGAGCTTTCGATGCGTTACCAGGATCGATTGAACGCGGCAGAATGGGCGGAAATTTACAAGAAATTAACCTATTGGGAATTGGAAATCGACCAGACGGAGAACAAATCCATGTCGGAGGTTTTAATCAGCCAAAAAACGGAAGCCAATGTACATTTCAGTAAATTCATCGAGAACTCCTATGAATCCTGGTTGCAAAAACCAGATGTGGATACACCTATATTAAGCCATTTGATGATGCGTAAACACGTTTTCCCACGCATCAATGACAAATCCCCACTTTTCTTTATTCTCGTAGATAATTTACGCTACGACCAATGGAAGACCTTGGAACACTACATTCAAGATTATTTCCAAGTGGAGGATGAGAAAACCTATTATTCGATTCTCCCTACCACAACGGCCTATGCCCGTAATTCCATTTTTGCCGGCATGATGCCCATGGAAATCCAGAAGAACTATCCGGATAAATGGGTGTTTGATTTAGGGGATTCGGAAGATGAAGAAGGTTATAATCAACATGAAGAGTTTTACCTCAATGAACAATTAAAGCGCCTTCGCATCGATGCCAAGGCCTCTTACCATAAGATTGTACATCAGTATCAGGGAAAACAATTGGTGGATAATTTCAATCGATTATTGACCAATCAACTCAATGTGGTGGTATATAATTTTGTTGATATGCTCTCACATGCACGGACCGATATGGCCATGATTAAGGAATTAGCACCGGATGAATCGGCTTACCGTAGCCTAACAGCTAGTTGGTTCCAACATTCACCCCTATTCGATTTCTTAAAGCGTATCGCAGAGAAAAAAGGACGGGTGATTATCACCACCGACCATGGCATGATTCGTGTTCAAAACCCGATAAAAATCATTGGTGATCGAAATACGAACACGAACCTACGCTATAAACAAGGGAAGAATTTAAATTGGGATGCTTCGAGCAAAATGATGGTGTGTCGGAAACCTGAACAATTATTTCTTCCAAAGCCTAACGTGTCAACATCTTATGTTTTTAGCAAAGAGGATTACATGTTTGCCTACCCGAACAACTACAATCAATACGTCAATCATTACCGAAATACATTTCAGCATGGCGGTATAAGCCTGGAGGAATGTATTATTCCAGTAACATATCTAACAGGAAAATAATTAAAGAGAGCTAACGGGAACGATTTTACCACCTTCACACTTCAAGATTTTTCCAGGAACGCGTTGAATCGTGTGGTAGTCGTGACTAGCCATGATGATGGCTGTACCTTGAAGCGTCAATTGTCTAAACAATTCCAAGATTTCCATACTTACCTCAGGATCCAGGTGACCAGTAGGTTCATCAGCCAAGATTAACACGGGATTGTTTAGCAAAGCACGTGCAATCGCAATTCGCTGTTGTTCGCCACCCGAAAGTTTGTGAACACGCTTGTGAATGGCATTGGACATACCCACTTGTGCCAAAACTTCTTCAATACGAGATTTGATTTCCGCTTTATCTTGATGACCGGTTGCCTCCAACACGAAAGCTAAATTTGCCTCAACATTGCGATCGGTCAACAATTGAAAATCTTGAAAAACAAAACCTAACTTACGACGCAAGAAAGGAATTTCTTTATTCTTGATGCTCATTAAATCATAGCCTGCAACCTGTGCACTTCCTGAGTCAATGGCTAATTCACCAAAAATGGATTTGAAGAAGGTACTTTTCCCGGAACCTGACTTACCAATTAAGTAATAAAATTCACCTGCCCCAACTGTTAATGAAACATCTGTCAATGTTGGGATTCCCTCATGAGAAATATGAACATTTTCAAAAGCGAGTACAGACATAATCGTTAATTATTGGTTAGACTTTGCGTGATCAGCTAAGAAAGTGGCTAAACCGCTATCCGTCAGTGGGTGTTTTAATAAAGCTAACATCGCAGACAATGGACCTGTCATGACATCCGCTCCAATTTCGGCACATTTAATGATGTGAATTGGGTGACGTACGGAAGCCGCAAGAATCTGCGTATCAAATTCATAGTTATCGTAAATGACACGGATTTGATCAATCAAATCCATTCCATCAAATGAAATATCGTCTAAACGGCCAATGAAAGGGGAAACATAGGTCGCACCCGCCTTCGCAGCCAAAAGAGCTTGTCCTGCAGAAAAAACCAATGTACAATTGGTCTTAATCCCACGTGATGAGAAATACTTAAGCGCCTTAATTCCGTCCTTAATCATCGGAATCTTAACAACAATTTTATCATCTAGTTCAGCTAATTCTTCTCCTTCCCGAATCATACCCTCGAAATCCGTCGCGATAACCTCGGCAGAAACATCGCCATCCACTAAATCACAAATCGCTTTGTAATGACGTAAAACGTTATCCTTTCCACTGATGCCTTCTTTAGCCATCAATGAGGGATTCGTTGTAACACCGTCCAAAACGCCTAAATCTTGTGCTTCTTTGATGTGGGCTAGATTAGCCGTGTCGATAAAAAATTTCATAGGGAAGGATTAAAAAAAAGAGCAAAAAAAAATGGCAAATTCACCGCTACAACCAACCTACCTTTGCTTCTTTCACGACCTGGAGGATTCAGCGGGAGCTGGTAATTTGCCGATGCAAAGATGACAAAATCTGTGGTTTTTTCAAAATATATGCCAATATTTTACGAATACCGCTTAACTTTAATTTCAAATTAAGACTATGCGAATTCTTCCCATTATTGCTTGTTGTTTATTCTTCCTCTCCTGCTCTTCCAGCGCCGATTCTTGGCTTGAAGAAGCGAAAAATCGATTAAAAAAAGGGGAAAGTGTTTCAGCCAAGGAAGCTATCAAAAAAGCCTTAGAAGCTAATCCAGGATTAGCTGAAGCCTATAATCTACAGGGTGTCATTGCCTTTCAAGAGAAAAACTGGACAGACGCGCGAAGCAATTACCAGAAAGCGATTGAATTAAAACCCTCCTTATACACGGCCCAATTGAATCTAGGAGCCCTCGAAATGGAACAAGGACTTTGGAAAGAAGCCCTCGCTCCTACTGAAAAAGCCATTCAGTTACAACCCGATTCAAGCGCGAGTTATTTGCAGCGTGGAATTATTCAAGCCGCCCTCGGAAATCCAGGAGCCGCATTACAAGATTTCAGTGTTTGCCTCGATAAAAATCCCAAGGAGATTAATGCTTTGTACAATCGAGGGAATATTTATTTCCAACAAGAAAAATTTGAACAGGCCAACCGGGACTTTGAGGCTAGCGTGAAGATTGACCCCAATTTTGGGAAAGCTTTTTATGCGATGGGATTGAGTTATTTTAAAGTAGGCCAACAAGAAAAAGCTTGTTTTGCGCTCCAACAAGCGAAAAAATTAAAATACCCTGGCGCCAAAGAAGCTGTTGCTAACCTATGTCCATAAATCGATGAAAACGAAACAAGCCCTTTCCATCATTGGAATATTTTTTACGATTGTCTTTTTACTTTTTACCTATTGGCAATTGAATGATCCGGACCCCATCTTATGGGTACCCATTTATGGGTCAGCGGCATATGTGTCGTTTCAGGCATTTCGTGGATTTGTCAATAAGGAATTAGTGGCTGTTTTATTTGTTTTATCGACCATGGCGGGTATTCAACTATGGGTTGAAATGACTGCTTGGGAAGGATTTATGACGGATGGATTAGCTATGAAAACCATGAATCAGGAATTAGCCCGAGAGGCCGTGGGCCTATGGATTGCCTCATTTTCCTTTGCGATTTATTACCTTCTAGAAAAGAAATAAGATGTTAGAACTTGGTTTTGCCTCTGCGATTCTGCCCAATTTAAATTTAGAGCAAGTATTGGATTTTGCACATCGTGCACGCTTTGCTTGCGTCGAAGTGATGTGTTGGCCTTCCCAAAACAGTGACACCCGTCGCTACGCAGGTGTTAGTCATATTGCTGTTGACCAATTAGATTCCTTGGGTCTATTGAATCTAAAAACCTATCTAAAACAGCATCCGGTCAAAATTTCGGCATTGGGTTATTATCCGAATCCGATGGATCCCAACGAAGAGCAGGCAAGCTTTTACCGCGAACATATTAAGAAAGTAATTAAAGCAGCCGCTGCACTGGAAATTCCCGTAGTCAATACATTCATTGGACGCGATTACACCAAAAACATCACTTACAATATCGATAAATTCAAGGAAGTTTGGCCGGAAATTATCGCATTAGCCGATTCCCTCAACATCAAAATTGGGATTGAAAATTGTCCCATGTTTTTCACGGATGATGAATGGCCAGGCGGGAAAAATTTAATGACTACGCCAAAAATTTGGGATGAGTTATTTTCCATCATTCCCTCTAAAAACTTTGGCCTGAATTATGATCCATCCCACATGGTTTGGCAGCATATGGATTACCTATACCCTATTTATCACTATGCTGATAAATTACATCACATTCATCTCAAGGATGTGAAAGTATATGCTGATAAGCTCAATCGAGTAGGTATCATGGCAAATCCGTTGGAATACCATTCCCCGAAATTACCCGGACTTGGAGATATTCAATGGGGAAAATTCATTAGCGCATTGCATGATGTGCGTTATCGCGGACCCATTGTCATTGAGGTGGAAGACAAAGCTTTTGAAGGTTCTGAAGAGGATGTACAAAAAGCCATATACATGGCTCGAAATCACATCAATACATTTTTGCCTTAAGAGGCAGGAATCATACGAACAGTGGCATTAACGTAGGTAGAACGGTAGGTACGAGATCCTGAAAAGATAAATTCAGACTTTAGTAGGCTATTTATATCTCCAACGCCATCCAGCACAAAGTAATTTGTTTCGGAAATCAGCAACTGGCTGTCATTATTGATCAGCTTCCACTTCCCTGACGCCGTATTATTCCCCGTATTATCAATCGCCGTACAAGTACCGTCAGCCTTAAATGTTAAGCGAACTTTGGACATATCATATTGAGAACCTTCAGCTGTTCGACCCCGTTGGTATACCGTTCCATTTAAGTACCCACTCGCTGTAACCTCTTGAATCATCCAAGTCGTCCGCAATAAAATTTCTGTCTTAGTTTTAGGCTCGAGACTTGATTCTGGTTGGCACGACCAAAAAGACAGACAAACACAAATTGCACAAAAAAATTGCTTCATAAGCTCAAAATTACAAATACTTAAGCAATAAAAAAGGGGCAATCTATGCCCCCTTCTCGATAAATTAGAAATACCTATTTTGCTGGTTTAGCAAAGAT
>JBDKFF010000186.1:0-6247 GCA_039798865.1 Bacteroidota bacterium | reverse complement strand
CAGGAAAGATGGGTTTCCGTGGTTCTAAGAAAAACACTCCGTATGCAGCTCAAATGGCAGCATCGAACTGTGCAGCAGTAGCTGTAGAGGCAGGAATGAAGAAAGCAGAGGTTTTTGTAAAAGGACCGGGCGCAGGACGTGAGTCTGCAATCCGTACCATCCAAAACTCAGGCATCGAAGTATCACTTATCCGTGATATCACTCCAATGCCTCACAATGGATGTCGTCCTCCAAAACGTCGTCGCGTTTAATAATTTTCATGCAGGGGTAATTAGTAATTATTTCCCCCCGCTTTTATTCACAATTTAATTACTTCACTGCACATAAGAGGTGCATTGACTTTTAAAAAAAATGGCTAGATACACAGGTCCAAAATCCAAGATTGCGCGTCGTTTCGGCGAACCAATTTTAGGTCCGAGCAAAGCATTAGCTCGTAAAAATTATGCTCCAGGTATGCACGGTAAAGGGAAGCGTTCAAAGGTTTCTGAATACGCTGTTCAATTAAAGGAGAAGCAAAAAGTTAAATATACGTACGGTATCTTAGAGCGTCAGTTCGAGAACCTATTCCACAAAGCCGCTGTTAAAGAAGGTATTACAGGTGAGAACTTGTTAAAATTGTGTGAAGCACGTTTAGATAATACAGTATACCGTTTGGGAATTGCACCGACTCGTCGTGCGGCTCGTCAATTGGTTATCCACAAACACATCATTGTAGACGGTGAAGTAGTAAATGTGCCATCTTACTCTTTACGCGCAGGTCAATTGATCGGTGTTCGTGAAAAATCTAAATCTTTAGAGGTTGTGACTAATTCTTTGGCTGGACGTTCTCCAAAACGTTACAACTGGTTAGAGTGGTCTGAAAGTGATATGGTTGGTAAATTCTTGGCTTACCCAGAAAGAGATCAAATCACAGAGAACTTCAACGAGCAAGCAATCGTCGAATTGTACTCTAAATAATCCCTAGGGTTATTCAATAAATTAAACAGTACCAATAACGTTTTTTCAGTATCATTTTAAGCTACGAAATATGTCAATATTAGCATTCCAAATGCCCGAAAAAGTTGTGATGGAGAAAGCCGATGACTTTCACGGGTTATTTGAGTTCAAGCCACTCGAAAAAGGTTACGGTGTTACCATTGGTAACGCGCTTCGTAGAATCTTACTTTCTTCTTTAGAGGGATATGCGATTACGAGCGTTAAGATTTCTGGTGTTTTACACGAGTTTTCAGCTATCGAAGGTGTACATGAAGATGTATCTGAAATCATCTTAAACTTGAAAAAAGTTCGCTTTAAGAAAGCACAAGAGATTTTGGATAATAAGGTGACATTAAAAGTAAAGGGCCAAACAGCCATTACTGCTGGTGACATCGCCAAATTCACACCTTATTTCACCATTTTAAATCCTGATTTAGTGATCTGTCACTTAGACGCTTCGAAAGAAGTAGAAGTTGAGTTGATCATTGAAAAGGGTCGCGGATACGTTCCTGCAGATGAGCCTCGTGCAAATGAGCTTCCTTTCGGACACATCGCGATTGATTCGATCTACACGCCAATCAAGAACGTTAAGTTCAGCATTGAAAATACACGTGTAGAGCAAAAAACCGATTACGAGAAATTAGTTTTAGATATCGAGACGGATGGTTCTATCCACCCAGAAGATGCATTGAAAGGTGCTGCGTATATCTTGATCCAACACTTTATGTTGTTCTCTGATCAAACAATGACGTTTGAAACTCCGAAAGCTGAGGAAGACAACGTAGTTGATGAGGAAATGCTTCACATGCGCAAGTTGTTGAAGACTTCATTGGCTGACCTAGATCTTTCAGTTCGTGCTTACAACTGCTTAAAATCAGCTGATGTTCGTACACTTGGAGAATTAGCGAAATTAGAGATTTCAGATATGATGAAATTCCGCAACTTTGGTAAGAAATCATTAACAGAGTTAGAGCAATTGATCGAAGAAAAAGGTCTAACGTTCGGAATGGATGTATCTAAATATCGTTTAGACGAAGATTAATAATTAAACAAAAAGTAATAGGTGGTATGCAGGTAGTATACTAACCGCAGCTCGCAAGAGCTTTTAACTTACGAATTACAACAATGAGACACGGTAAAAAATTCAATCACTTAGGAAGAACAGCTTCCCACAGAGCAGCCTTATTATCTAATATGGCCTCTTCGTTAATCTTGCACAAGCGTATCGAAACAACTGTAGCGAAAGCTAAGGAGTTGCGTAAATACATTGAGCCAATGATCACGAAATCAAAAACGGATAGCACAAACAATCGTCGTGTGGTTTTCTCTTATTTGCAAAATAAGGATGCCATCAAAGAATTGTTCAGCATCGTTTCTGAAAAGGTAGCGAACCGTCCAGGTGGTTATACACGTATTATTAAATTAGGAAATCGTCTTGGTGATAACGCGGAGATTTGTTTCATCGAATTAGTTGACTTCAACGAAACGATGTTAGCTGCTTCTGCGGAGAAAGCGGGTAAGACTCGTCGTAGTCGCCGTGCTGGAGCTAAGAAGGATGAGGCTGTTGCTGCTGCACCTGCTGCTGAAGCACCTTCAGCTGAGGTTGTAGAAGAAGTTGCTGCTGCAGAGGTTGTTGAAGAAACTCCTGCTGAAGAAACTCCGGAAGCACCTGCAACAGAGGAGCCTACAGAAGAAAAAGGAGAAGACGCTTAATATCTTTTCTTACATTTTTTTGAAGGGCTTCAACGTTTAGTTGAGGCCCTTTTTTTAGGATTAATCGTCAATATTTGAATATTTTTTATGAAAGTTTCTGAGTCGACCCCAGCTGTACTCTTACTTCAAGATGGAACATTATTCCATGGAAAAGCCCTAGGCAAAATCGGTACCCACGGTGGAGAAATCTGCTTTAATACCGGTATGACGGGGTACCAAGAAATTTATACCGATCCCTCCTATAGCGGACAAGTGATTATCAATACGACAGCCCATATTGGTAACTATGGTGTCATCGATAAAACCGAAGCGGAGTCTAACCAAGTACAAATCGCTGGAATGGTTTGTAACGAGTTTGCCAGTGTTCATTCCCGTGCCACGGCCGATGGATCCTTACAAGATTATTTAGCCAATGCTGGCATCGTTGGTATCTCTGGGATCGATACGCGCGCCTTGGTTCGTCATATACGCACCAAAGGGGTGATGAACTGCCTCATTTCATCGGAGATTTTCGACCTTCCTACCTTGCAAGCGGAATTAGCTAAGATTCCTTCCATGGAAGGATTGGAATTGTCTTCTCAAGTATGTACGAAACAGGCATATTTCCTTGGTGATCCGGCTGCTACTTACAAGATTGCGGTATTGGATTTAGGGGTTAAGAAAAGTATTTTGACCAACTTCACCGATCGGGATTGTTATTTACAAGTTTTCCCTGCTAAAACGCCATTTGCCGAAATAGCCGCTTGGAATCCGGATGGTTATTTTGTTTCCAACGGTCCTGGCGATCCGGCTACGATGCCTTATGCTGTAGAGACGGTCTCTCAATTCTTGGCTTCGGATAAACCGGTATTTGGAATCTGTTTAGGTCACCAAATCTTGGCACAAGTTTGTGGATTATCTACGTACAAAATGCACAATGGACATAGAGGCCTAAATCATCCGGTTAAAAACCTAATTACCGGCCTATCTGAGATTACCTCTCAAAACCACGGTTTCGCCGTTCGTATGGAGGAATTAGAAGCGTCTGAAAAGGCAGAGTTAACGCATATCAACCTGAACGACCAAACGGTTGAGGGTCTTCGTGTTAAGGGCCGTAAGGCATTCTCTGTGCAACATCACCCAGAGGCATCACCGGGTCCACATGATTCCCGTTACTTATTTGATCAGTTTGTTGATCTATTAAAATAGCAGATACAACAAAAAAGCCCAAACTTTCGGTTGGGCTTTTTTTATGGGTAGAATTTACTTCTTGGGAAATCCGAATAAGGCATTCTCCTTAATCATGGCAGCCACGGAACTCGGAACAAGTTTCTCCCATTCACCCGTTCCTTGTTGGATCATATCCAAAACCTGGTCGGTACGGATGTTCATGAGTTTTTCGTCGGATTTTTTGATGTCCTCCAACTTCGCATTATCGATTAGATATTGATACAAGCCTTTCAAGTGAGGATCTGGCTTGAATGATTTTAGATTCAAAACGGAACCCGCATCATCGATCGTTGGGTATAAATATAATTTAATCTTGTGCCCAAAGAGATTCGCAAAGGCACTTAAAATTCCGCCCTCTAAATGGGTATAATGCTTCTCATCGAAGATATACTCCAAGTTAGGCATACCCATGATGAGTGCCATTTTCAACTTTGAGAATTGGCTTAAGAAGGCAACGAGCTTAAAGTATTCGTGGAAATTTGAAATTAGAACGGTTTGGCCTAATGAGCACAAAATATCGACGCGATCTAAAAAGTCTTTCTCATTTATATTGTGAGTTCCATCTTCTAAGCTACGTAATGTCAACTCCGAAAGAACACATACCTTATCGTCATCCACATCAGCCTCCTGTTCGAATTGAGATTGCCCCTTTTTCAACATGTCGAGGAAGATGTTTGTCACAGGTCTAAATCGTCCACGAATGGCTATGATATGTTTTTTTGCTAAGGCATCATAGGGTTGCATCACATTCCCGTCTGGACCGAAAACAGCCGCCTGCGTATAACCATGCTTCACTAAATACAGTGACATCAAGCGATTGTCTACTTCCTTAAAATCAGCGCCCTCGAAGCGAATCATGTCGATTTCAATTCGATCACGCGACAAATCATCTAAAAGGGACAGAAGAAGTTTTTCTGGATCTTCATGGTAGAAATAACAACCATAAATTAAGTTGACGCCGATGATACCTAATGCCTGTTGTTGTAAAATATTATCGTTGTCCAACATGTTTACGTGGATCACGACGCTATTCACCGGGCCATTGGGGCGCAACTGAAAGCGTAAGCCAATCCAGCCATGGGCATCATTTGTTTTCTGATAATTTAGTGCGGAGACTGTATCTGCAAAAGCGAAGAATCTTTTCTCCGCCGCGCTCTCAGTTAATCGGACTTGTAATAATTTATATTCCCGATTTAACATTTTGATTAAGCGAGGCTCGCAAACATATTTGCCTGATTCCTCTTCGCCATAGATGGCGTCTGAGAAGGCCATATCATAAGCCGAGATTGTTTTTGCGATGGTTCCTGAGGCTCCACCGGCTTTAAAAAAGTTGGCAGCTACTTCTTGACCCGCTCCAATTTCCGCGAAAGAACCATAGATACTTCGATCTAAATTGATCTTAAGAGCTTTTTGCTTCGTTCCAATGGATTTTAATGTGGCTGTCATCGGCGAATTAGTTTGTTGAATGTTGCTTAGGCACAGCAAGTTAAAAAATATTCGCTTTTGTCGGTACGATTTCTTGAAAAAATCCTAAAAAATGCTTTTGTGCAATTCCTTGTAATACAAGGTTAATCCGGCCATTGGACCCTCGCTAATGATACCCGCTTGAAGCTTATTGGCCTTTAAAACCCGTCGTAAGATATCGGCATAATAAAATGCCACTGAGCCGGTAAAATGAATCGGCTGATTGAGCGCTTGTTCGTATTTCAGTAAATACAATTCACAGAACGATTGAAACGATTTTTCAATCAATTGGTAACAAAAGGGGTGTTTCCGGTGGTCAAAAAGGAATTTGGAGAAAGAGGCAAACCAGCGATTGGGAAATTCTTCCCGGTAGGCTTTTTGAAGAATGCTTAATCGGTCAATCGCACCATAGCGTTTTTCGAATAAACTACGTAAGTCGGCCGGTAATTCCTGATGGAGATAAGCCAACATGAGGCTTTTGCCCAAGTGGCCCCCGCTACCCTCATCACCTAGCCAAAATCCAAGAGGAGGGACTTGGTTTTGCAACTCACCCTGATCGAAAAACCCCGAATTTGCCCCTGTTCCGAGGATGCATGCAATCCCTGCTTGATTGCCACATAAGGCCAGGCCGGCCGCCATCAAATCAGATTGAATTAGAAGTTCCGCATTTCCAATGACGGGTCTTAAGACGGCTTCGATGATGGCTTTTTTTGATTCATCAGTAATGCCGGTACCAAAATAATAGACAAATTTTAAGGATAGGGGTTTTACCTTTTCGAGCGTTTCGGCTTGTGCTTTTTGAATTTCCTCTGCGCTTTGATAGTATGGGTTAATCCCCAATGAATTGAAACTTTCGTATGCTTCATTCAAAGTTGTAATATTACGC
>JBDKFF010000185.1:0-3117 GCA_039798865.1 Bacteroidota bacterium | reverse complement strand
GAGTTTTTAAGACCTAATTCCTTGCGCATGGCCAAGATTTGAGGGTTTTTATCCCAATAATTTTTAGGACACTCATCCCCACCCATATGAATGTATTCGAAAGGGAATAATTGAGATATCTCTCCCATGACGGAATTTAAGAAGGTGTACACTTTCTCATTGGCCGGACATAAGGTATTGTCCTGCAAAGCCTCGGGATGCCCATGCGACCAATCAATAAAAGGCTCACCGGAAATTACTTGGTAATTCACCGCATCAGGCGTACACGATAATTCGGGATAGGAGGCAACTGCGGCCATCGAGTGACCTGGCACATCAATTTCTGGCATGATGTTGACAAATCGCTCCTGCCCATATTTCACTAATTCTTTGATATCTTCTTGTGTATAGAAGCCACCATAGGTACGAGGCTCGCCGGGAAGTGGCTTCGAGAAATCGGTGAAATGACCCACCTTTTTCACATTGAAAGCTCCCTTTTTGGTCAGATTCGGGAAAGACTTAATTTCCACGCGCCAACCTTCGTCGTCGGTCAAGTGAAAATGTAGGACATTGTATTTGTAGGCCACCATCTCATCGATAAAACGCTTCACTTCTTCTTTGGTAAAAAAGTGACGAGCCACATCGAGCATAATTCCACGCCAAGCAAAACGGGGTGTATCGGTGATGTTGGCATAAGGAATGGACCATTTAACACCCGTAACCGCTTTGTTCGACTCGATTTCCTTTGGCATTAATTGCAAAAGGGTTTGAATGCCGTAGAATAATCCCACCGGTTTATTCGCCGTGATTTGAACACCCTTCGCATCGGAAGTCAATTGATACCCTTCATTACCAAGCGCAGCATCGGCATTCGTATTTAACTTAAATCGAATAGCGGCTAAGGAAGCGGTAGAACCTTGATCATACAACCATTGTACCTTTTTGCCAGCTACCCGACTCAATTTATCGGTCAAATTAGCGTAGGTCGTTGTCAAAGCCGCGTCTTTGGGACCGGCAATGATGATCGAACTAGCGAGTGGATAGGATCCTTTGGGAAAAACAGCCTTGGAAGGAACCGGTATGATGGAAGGATTTTGAGCGAAAACTGAACTTGCCAGTATACAAGTTATCCCGATGAGGGTGATTTTTTTAAGCATGTTGAATAGGTTTATAAACTTGATTAAAGTTCAAGTTAATTGCGATAAATTCCAAATCGTTTTTTATTTTTGCAAGGATTAAGCATTATATACTAATAACAAAACCATGAATGAATCTGCTACCCTTGCTGCTCAGCAAGCGGAATTAACACATGCCATTGATACGGTTTGGGTCGCCCTCTGTGCGGCGCTCATTTTTCAAATGGAAGGCGGTTTTGCCCTCTTAGAGGCAGGATTTGTCCGTTCGAAAAACGCCGTCAGTATTATCGCCAAAGTGATGATTGACATCATGTTCGGTGGAGTCGCCTTTTATTTAGTGGGCTTCGGAATTGCTTACGGCCAATCGAATGGCTATTGGGCATTCGATACCGGAATTATGGAAGGTGATTTGGGCTTGGGATTAACCATTTCAAATTCATTATTCTGGTTCATCCAAATGGGATTCGCGGTTGCCGCGATTTCGATCGTTTCGGGTGGTGTAGCAGAACGGATGAAGATGTGGTCCTATGCAGTTTATGTAACTATTTTCTCGGCGGTGATGTATCCCTTGGCGGCTAATTGGGTATGGAATCCAAACGGCTGGTTGGCACTTCAAGGCTTTAACGACTTTGCAGGATCAGCAGCCATTCACGCGATGGGTGGATTTGCAGCTTTAGCGGGGGCGATTGTATTAGGACCTCGTTTGGGTAAATACAACGACGATGGTAGTCCCAATGCGATACCGGGTCACAACTTGACTTTATCGGCTGTGGGTGCGTTTATCCTTTGGTTTGGTTGGTTCGGATTTAACCCAGGATCGACCTTGGGTGCCGTAGGCAAATGGGATTTGATCGGTTCGGTTGCAACGAATACCTTTTTAGCCTCTGCTTCTGGGGGTATCGCAACCATCTGTTATACATTTTTACGTTATAAGAAAGTGGATATTACCATGGTAATCAATGGTGTGTTAGCGGGTTTGGTCGCGATTACCGCAGGATGTAATGTGGTCAGTCCCAATTCAGCACTCTTAATTGGCTTGGTAGCCGGGACGATTGTGGATATCGCTGTCGTATTGGTGGACAAAATGAAAGTAGACGATCCCGTAGGAGCTGTGGCAGTACATGGCGTGAATGGATTTTTTGGAACGATTGCAGTAGGACTATTCTCAACGAAGAATGGTTTATTTACAACCGGACAATCGGAGCAATTTATGACGCAATTAACCGGAGTAACGGTCATTTCGATCTTCTCTTTTGTCTTAACGTTTGTAATATTCAAGGCCTTACAAAAGACGATGGGAATTCGTTTGAGTCACAAGGAAGAATCAGCGGGAATCGATGCGGTGGAGTTTGGAGTGGAGTCATATACAACATTTGAATAAGAACTATGAAAAAGGTAGAAGCAATTGTAAAGCCGTCCAAATTAAAAGCCATCCAAAAGGGCCTAATAGACGCAAATATTCCATGTATGACGGTGGTGCCGGTGCGTGGTGCGGGGCTCCAACAAGGTTATTCGGAGATCTATCGGGGTACCGAGAAATCCATGATCTTATTGCCCAAAGTGATGATCATCTGCGTCGTAAGCGACGAGAACTTAGAGAAATGCATTGATGTGATCTTGGATAATGCCTCTGAGGGCAACACCGGAGATGGCAAAATCTTCATCTACGATGTGCAAGATGCGATTCGCATCAGAACGAAGACAAGGGGGGTGGAAGCGATAAGGTAGTTATCAGTCGCTAGTCACTAGTCTCTAGTCTTTTAAAAAAGGTTCAGAATCAGGAAAATTGATAATGGACCTTTTTTATTTTATGATAATTTGCTGTAAGTTGATTAGCCTAAAATTGAAGCGACTAGCGACTAGCGACTAGCGACTAGCGACTAGCGACTAGCGACTAGCGACTAGCGACTAGCGCTACAACCTTCATCCTCACAAACATCTCCTCCTTATACCAATCATATTTTCGGGTCTTCTTGATCATCGGAGCATGTTCTTTGCTTTG
>JBDKFF010000184.1:0-3809 GCA_039798865.1 Bacteroidota bacterium | reverse complement strand
TTAGGACATGGACATGCCATGGCTATCTTCGCCTTATTAAAAGGAAAAACAAACGAATGAAAACAATCGCTAAAATACTCGGAGGCTTCTTGGCCCTAATCTTCATTTTATTGTTTATTGTATGTGAACGCGATCGGCCGCTGGAGGAATTGATTCCCTTGTATGCCAACAAAGACTCCAAGTTCATGCCGATTTTAGGCATGAAAGTACATTACCGCGATGAAGGAATTCAGTCGGATTCGACGCCTTTGATTTTATTGCACGGCATGTCTTCGTCCTTGAATACTTGGGACAGCGTAGTGATTGGTTTGAAGGATAAAAAGCGGGTAATTAGCTTGGATTTGCCGGGCTTTGGCCTGACGGGTCCCTCACCGGAGAATGCGTACAATTTTGATTATTATTCGAAATTCATTGATTCCTTTACGACGCGATTAAAGATCAAGCGCTTTATACTGGTGGGTAATTCGATGGGGGGTGCGATTTCCTGGAACTATGCCTTGCATAATCCAGAAGGTCTTGCCAAAATGGTCCTCGTTGATGCAGCTGGATATCCCAAAAAAGGAGAGAGTGGATCTTTAGGTTTCACAATTGCCTCGACGCCTGTAATCAATAATTTATTGTTGTACGCTACGCCAAAATTCCTGGTGCGTAAAAGCTTGGAGACTGTTTATTATGATCAGGCTCGGGTGACGGATGAGCAAGTAGAACGCTTTCACGATGTCGCAATTCGGGAGGGAAACCGCGCGGCAGCTTTGCTGATATTTAAAGGTTCTTTCCAGGGAAATTCGAAGCGATTCTTAAATTCCAACATCGCTCGGATCAAGGAAATTAAAACACCCACATTGATTCTTTGGGGCGACAAAGATAACCTCATCAGCGTGGATAACGTCGCACAATTTCAGCGCGATATTCAAGGAAGCCAAGCCGAAATTTATAAGAATGTGGGCCACGTTCCGATGGAAGAGGTGCCAGGTAAAGTAGCGGCTTCGATTGCGGGATTTGTGAAATAAATGCGTTTAGTCGTAGTGAAAGCGACATTTGGCAATTTGAATTTCCTCATCGACAACCCGATAGATAAGCCGATGCTCTTCATCAATTCTTCGCGACCAAAATCCAGCATATTGATATTTTAATGCCTCTGGCTTGCCAATACCTGCGTAAGGATTACGGGTAATATCCTTGATTAGCTCATTGATACGCTTTAATTTCTGCTTATCAATTTTCTGCCAATAGAGATAATCCTCCCATGAATGAGACGTGAAAACAATTTTCATTCGACTACGAGTTTTTTCTCAAGTTTTTTCCCGGCCTTTAATTCTTGTATTGATTCATCTAATCGCTGTTGATTTTTGCGAGATGATAACTCATGCTGTGTATTTAGGAGTGAATTATATTCCTCAAGCGACATGATGACAACACCTGAGTCTTTTCCGCGATTGATAATTATGGTATCAAAACTCTTAGTAACTCGATCAAGGTACGATTTAATATCCTTCCTGAAATCCGATAAAGTAGTCGTTAACATGTTGTACAATTTTATGTACAAATATATGTATTTAAAATTAATAGCTCAATAATTTACAACCACTTTTTCCGCTTAAACCAGAGATAAATAAACGCACTAATTCCTACCATGGAAAGCCAAACTCCAAGGTAGCCATAGGGGCTTTTCAATTCTGGCATGTGCTCAAAATTCATGCCGTAAATTCCCACTATAAAGGTCAGTGGCATAAAGAAAACCGAGAAAATGGTCAAGACCTTAATGACGTCATTCGTTTTTTGGGCGGAGATGGATAGGTAAAAATTTACCAGGTTGGAGACATCGTCGTGGATTTGGTCGTAAATATTCATCAACTTGACATGCAAGTCTCGGTCGTCTTGAATGACCGTTAAATCGTCGGAATTCAACTTCAATGAACTCACCGCTTCTTGACTAAATAGCAAGAGTTTTTTACTGATTAAGGCCTTTCGTTTCATTTGGTATAAATCCGAAAGCATGTGCGGGGTTACTTCTTGAGAAAATACTTTATTCTCAAAGACATCCATCTCATTGGAAAGGTAAACGGCTTGTATCTCATAGGAATGCAAGATGTGCCAAAGTAATTTGGCCACAATGAGTTCTTCCTCCAAATAGATTCCCGTTTCAAAATATTTCTCACGAACATCATGAATAAAATCGTGGTGATTGCGATGAATAGTCACCAACAACCCCTTGCGGTAAAAAAAGGCAATCTTCGTCGAGATGCTTTGTATCGAAATCGTTTGCTTAGGCAAGGGCTGGCTTAAAGCGCGTGTGATGATGAAATGCGTGCCATCCATGTCTTCATGTTTCGGCAAATGATCCGGCTGCAAACAAGCTAAAATCGCATAGGGGTTCAAGGCATAGTTTTTACTCAACTCCTCCAATTCTTCTTTGGTAGGAGCAGAAACATCCACCCAGGTGATTTGCTGGTTTGGCGAGACATGAACGTGTATTCCCATAGGGTTAGATTCGTTAGTTGGTCAATAATACGAAGAAAGCCGCATAATTAGTAAGTCTCTCAACGGATTGATGTTAAGTTAGGCCAAAGCCGACTAAATTAATCTCGAACCGACAAACAAAAAATTGATAATCAGGTGTTTAAAATACGAAGCAAAGAAAAATATTGTGACCGTTTAATAAATATTTTAGGCGCTTAATTAAATTAATTTATAGTTTTACAACTAAAATAGTAGACTCAAATATTTACTTAATGTCTGTTCTACTCATTGTGTTCTATCCTAAATATCCTGTATGCTATTAAACGTTTCCATATTTGGGTTTATTCTTGCTGGGATAATTTTAATTTTTTCATCTTACAAAAAAAGCATGAATGCCTTTTTGGCAGCTTATTTGCTTTTTGCCAACTTACATTCCCTCGCCTATTATACCATTTTCGAAAATGAAAATGCCGAATTAGCCGCATTTATTGCGGTACATTTTACCCCATTTTATTTTCTGACACTTCCTTTTCTTCATTTATACATCATTAGCCATCGAAAAGAATTCAAATTTCGAGTACGATATTTCCTGTTTTTTGTCCCTTTTTTTGTGGCATTAACGAATATATCTCCCTTCTTTCTCATACCATTTTCAGAAAAAATTGTCCTAGCCAAGTCCTTCTTGAATGATGCCGAAGTCTTAAATAGGGTACCTTTTCTTTTCTCTACCTATTACCAGCAATCCTTGGTAAGACCTTTTTTCAACTTGCTATTTATTCTATTTACAATTATCACCTATTACCGTGAGCGTCCAACTCTCGAATTTCAAAAGTCAAAATTCAATGAGCAAAACTTTGTGCTTTTCGTTTTAATCATTTCGTGTTCCTTAAACGGACTCTCTTTTCTTTTTCTTTTAAATAAATTGCTAATTGCCGGCGTCGGAGTGAATTTTTTCGAAACCGTTTCTTACAATGCCGTAAATAACCTCTTCAATTATTTGTCGGCTGGTCAGAATTTACTGCTCCTTTTCTTTCCACAAATTATGTTCCGCGAACAAGTTATTAGTGAAAAAATACCTGCAAAAAATAAAGAAAACGGGGGCCAAGAGGATTCCATAATCCCATACGATCGATTACTAGAAATAGATCAAATCATTAAACAATATATTTCAAATCACCCCTACCTTGTCAAAGGCTTTACCATAACAAAAATTACTTTAGATACGGGAATTCCCGCGCACCAAATTTCACTATACTACAAAGACTTTCTGCAGACCAATTTTAACGACTGGAAAAATAAATTGAGAATCGAATATGCCGTTTCCGAGGTTAAATCAGGCCGATGGTCAA
>JBDKFF010000183.1:0-2530 GCA_039798865.1 Bacteroidota bacterium | reverse complement strand
GCTTATCCATGAGACTATTGGCCCATTTGTTTAGGAATACAGTTAATTTACCCTGAAAGGTTAAGACCAAGGTCTTTTTCTTTTGCTCATATCCCTTTCGGATTTCGAAGGCAACCTCTTCCGCACTCATCATTTTTTCTTCTTCCCGCATACTCTCACCGGCAACGGATCCGTCTGCCGTCAAGGAGGCATTACGTATATTCGAGGCCGTGAATCCAGGGCATGCCGTTAACACATGAACTCCCGTGCCGATTAACTCGGTACGAAGGGCTTCTAAAAAGCCATTCATCGCGAATTTAGAGGCTGAGTAACCGGTTCTTACGGGTAGTCCGCGATATCCTGCAATGGAAGAAATACCGATGATTCCGCCTTGGCTAGTTTTTAAATAGGGCAAAGCGGCATGGGTGGCATAAACCGTACCCCAGAAATTAATATCCATGACTTGTTTCAAGACTTTCAAATCCACCGTTTCAAACATGGAGCGCATGGAAATTCCGGCATTGTTAATGAGTAAATCGATTCGCCCGAATTTCGTTACCACTTCGTTAATCATAGCTCGTGTTTGTTCCTCGGAACTACTGTCGCAAACGATGGGATGAGCATTTATTCCAGTCGAATTTAATTCGGCTGCTGCAGTGTTAAGATTGGCTTCGTTACGACCTGTTATGACAACAATGGCCCCTAGGTTTCCATATTCGTAAGCGAGGGCCTTTCCAATTCCTGAACTTGCTCCTGTGATGATAACAACTTGATTCTTCATGCGCGTTAATTTCTTTGCGAAGTTAAGGTTTTATCGGGAATTGGTTGGCGTGCCCGCCAAAAGCCGTATTTTTGCGCATATTTTAATCGCATGAGTAAGAAGAAAGAAAAGAAAGCCCCGGTGGTGTTGGAACAAATCCTAATTTTGGATTTTGCAGCGGAAGCGAAATGCATCGCTAAAGTAAACGATGAAGTGATTTTTGTGCAAGGGGCCGTTGCGCCGGGTGATATCGCCGATTTACGTATTTTAAAATCGAAAAAGAGCTTTAAGCAAGCCCAGGCGATTAATATTCAAAAGCTTTCGAATCACCGTACCGAAGTGGCTTGTAGTCATTTTGGGATTTGCGGGGGCTGCAAGTGGCAACATGTAGATTATGCGTCGCAGACTGCCTTTAAGGCCCAACAAGTGAAAGACAATTTAACGCGCATCGCGAAGGTTAAATTGCCTGAATTTCAGCCCATTCTCGGCTCTGAAGAGACCTATTATTACCGGAATAAATTAGAATTCACCTTTTCGTGTGCCCGTTGGTTGACGGAGGATGAAATTGGAAAAGAGGATTTGGGTTCCATGAATGCGCTAGGATTTCACGTCCCAGGTCGTTTTGATAAGATTTTGCCCGTTGATCATTGCTATTTACAGCCTGATCCTTCAAACGCGATTCGCAATGGCGTCAGAGATTTTGCACAGGCCAATGGTATTTCGTTTTATGAGTTGAAGTTTCAACAGGAAGGTGCACTCCGGAATTTGATTATTCGAAATACGGTAACAAATGAATGGATGGTCACGGTCCAATTTGCCTATGCGACGGAGGAGGAAATTCGCTTGGTGATGGAGTATTTGAAACAAAATTTCCCCATGATCACCTCGCTGAATTATGTAATTAACCAAAAAGGCAACGATACCTTCCATGATTTGGAGGTACAATGCTACCATGGAAAACCTTTTATGGTGGAAACGATGGAGGATTTGCAATTTCAGATTGGTCCGAAATCTTTCTTCCAAACGAATGCGAAGCAGGCTTTGAAGTTGTACCAATTGGTTCGCGAATATGCGGATTTGCAGGGGAATGAGATTGTTTATGATTTGTACACGGGAACAGGAACCATTGGTTTATTCTTGGCAAAACATGCCCAAAAGGTTGTTGGCCTCGAGTACGTCGAAATGGCCGTTGAAGACGCGAAAATCAATGCAGAATTAAATGGAATTACGAATGCCACTTTCTTTGCGGGTGACATGAAGAAGGTGCTAACGACTGAATTTATTAATATACATGGCGCACCCGACGTTATTATCACGGATCCTCCGCGTGCCGGAATGGATTTAGATGTCGTGAATCAAATCTTGGAAGTTAAGCCGAAGAAGATTGTCTACGTAAGTTGTAACCCTGCTACGCAAGCGCGTGATTTAGCCTTATTAGATGTTGCCTATGAGGTGGATGTCGTTCATCCGGTGGACATGTTCCCGCAGACGCATCATGTGGAGAACATCGTTAGGTTGAGAGTTAGGAACTAAGAGTTAAGAACTAAGAGTGGAGAGTTAAGAACTAAGAATTCAGAGATTAATGAAAACAATTTTTAACTCTTAGTTCTTAGTTCTTAACTCTCAATTACTTCCCACCTTAAAAAGGGCTATTTAACGGATCAAAATCCTCTGGAGGTAAATTCATTTTACTTCCTTTAAACACCGAGTCCCCTCCGCCTTGTTCGAAATTGGACGTTTGATCGCCGAGATTACTTAAGTTGAAGCTCTCCCCTCCTTCAGCTCCACCAA
>JBDKFF010000182.1:0-4598 GCA_039798865.1 Bacteroidota bacterium | reverse complement strand
CCAATCCAAAAGTGGGTTTTAACTAATTTTTCAGAAAACAGCGTAGTTTGGAAAATGCGAGGGACCAACCAGTACAACATGGCAAAGGTTAAGAAACCATTCCAACCCAAGGCTCCCACGTGAACGTGTGCGACGATCCAGTCGGTAAAGTGCGCAATCGCATTGATATTTTTTAAACTCAACATGGGGCCCTCAAAGGTGGCCATACCGTAGGAGGTAATTCCCACCACCATAAATTTCAATATCGAATTTTCGCGTACCTGATCCCATGCACCGCGTAAGGTCAATAAACCATTAATCATACCTCCCCAAGACGGAGCGATCAACATAATCGAAAATACCACCCCAAGCGATTGTGCCCAATCCGGTAAACTAGAGTACAACAAGTGGTGTGGCCCCGCCCAGATGTAGATGAATATCAATGCCCAGAAGTGTAGAATCGATAAACGATAGGAGTAAACTGGACGATTCGCCATTTTGGGCAAGAAGTAATACATCAAACCTAAAAATGGCGTCGTTAAGAAAAAGGCCACCGCATTATGTCCATACCACCATTGAATCAAAGCATCCTGAACGCCGGCATACACATAATATGATTTAAATGCCGAAATGGGTAATTGCATCGAGTTCGTCAAGTGCAATACTGCAACCGTAATAAACGTAGCAATGTAAAACCAAATGGCTACATACAAATGACGTTCACGGCGCTTGAAAATCGTTCCAAACATGTTGACGCCAAAGGTCACCCAAATCAAGGTAATCGCGATATCAATCGGCCATTCTAATTCCGCATATTCATGCGAAGAAGTGATTCCCAAGGGCAAGGTAATCGCTGCCGATACGATGATTAATTGCCATCCCCAAAAATGTAGGTTGGACAAGAAATCACTAAACATGCGGGCTTTCAATAAACGCTGCAAGGAGTAATATACTCCGGCAAATATGGCATTGCCCACAAAAGCAAAAATGACCGCATTCGTATGCAAGGGACGAATACGACCAAATGATCCATATTGGGTAATGTTGGCTGCCGGTTCAACGAGTTGAGTGGCGATGATAACCCCAACTAGCATGCCGACAATCCCCCAGATGATCGTCGCAATCGCAAAGTTTCGAACAATTTTATTGTCGTAGGAAAATTGTTCCAAATGGGTAGACTTTGTGCTCATAAGCAATTATTTAGTATTTGTACTCTCTTTTTCTTCCATTAAAATGCGCATACCCGGCGTAATCAAATCATCTTGCTGGCCGGAACGTATCGACCAAACAAAGGCAAACAAAAAACCTATCGCCATTAGTAGACTCAATCCAATCATGACATACATAATTTCCATTATCCTTCATTTAGTACCTCAAAATTCTATGTATATGCGCGTAAAAAACATGACGCTAATCACCTTTAATTCTTGATAAATATGATTTCAATCGCCTTCCCTCCAGATTCATCCCAATATTGGCAATCAACAACATACTTATTGAGTTAACGGGCATAAGGATGGCGGCGATGAGCGGAGAAAGATTTCCTTGCACCGCATAGCTTAAGCCAAACAGATTGTAAACGAGTGATAGCAAAAAGCTTGCTTTGATGAGCTTGAGGCCATATTTGGCAAACTTGAAAAATGCCGGTAAATGGAGTAATTGGCTACCGCTTACTATTCCATCACTCGATGGTGTGAAATGAAGATGATCCTCCGAGACTGCGATGCCTACATGTGCCTGCTTTAATGCGCCTGCATCATTTAAACCATCCCCGACCATGGCTACTTTTTTTCCTTCAGATTGTAATTGTTGGATAAAATTCATTTTATCCATTGGGCTACATTCAAATTGATAATGCGACGAATCGGGAAACCAATCCAATAATGTTCCTGCATGATTTTTCTTATCCCCTGACAGTAAATACACCTCGTAATTGGCCTGCATCGCATGAAGCATATATTCCACGCCAGGTCGATTTGCCCACGGAAATTCGATATACCCTATTCGCTCCTCTCCGATCCGAATAAACAATTGACTTTCCGAACGGATGAAATCTTGTTGTTTGGGCAATGCATGGCCGGTATAACGGGCATTGCCAATTTGAAATAGAATTCCATTTAGGGTTAATTCCAAGCCCTTTCCCGGCTTTTCTTGCATCGAATTCAATTCAATTAGCTGTGCCTTGTTTTCCTCGGTGAGGTATTTGGTCAATTGGCGCGACATGGGGTGCGTCGACTGGTTGACCATCGAATAAATCACATTCCACTCCCAGTCACTTACTTCACGATTTAAATGAAGGCTTGGTTTTTCATCCGTATGCAAGGTCAGTGTTCCTGTTTTGTCGAAGACCACCGTATCTACTTGGGACAAGCGTTCAAAGGCTTGGATGTCTTTGATGAAGAAGTTGAATTTAGCGAACCAACGAATTCCGTGTCCTAAGGCAAAGGGATAAGATATCGCCAATGCACACGGGCATGCGATGACCAATACACTCACCACGGCATTTTGCCATTTGGTAGGATCTTGTTGGAACCAATAGATTCCAACCCCGGTAGCTAAGCTTAATAAGACGATGGTGAAATACATCCCAACTTTATTCGCAAAATTTTCCCAATTCTCCGTCTTATGTAAGGGGTCCTTAAACGCCTGTTGTTCCCATAATTGGGTTAAATGACTCTGATTTAAGGCTTTTTTTATTTCAATTTCGATCAAATCACCATGATGACGGCCACCCGCATACATACTATTGCCAGCCTCTAATGCGATGTATTCACTTTCTCCGGTCACGAAACTATAATCCATTTGACTTTTTCCTTTGACTAAAATGGCATCTGCAGGTATAATTTCCTGGTTTCGGATAATAATATGATCCCCTACCGCGATTTCTTCCAATGGACAAGTGACTTCTTTGCCTTCCATGAATTTGCTGATGACTAAGGGGAAATAGGCTTTGTAATTTCGTTCGAAGGAAAGAAAATCGAAGGATTTTTGTTGGAACCATTTACCGATCAACAGGAAAAATATCAATCCCGAAACGGAATCTATATACCCGGCTCCAGTATGGGAAATTACCTCATAAACACTGCGGGAATAGCCTACCACGATACCTAATAATATGGGTAGCTCGATGGTTAATTTTCGTAATTTCAAATGCGACCATACATTGGAAAAATAATCCGAACCCGAGTAAAATACAGCGATGGTTCCTAAAGCAATGTTTAGGTAGCCAAATAGATTTTTTAAATCCCCGGATTCAATTCCTAGATACTCGGGAAAGCTAAAAAGCATGGCGTTTCCGGCACAAAAACCAGCGATGCCTAATTTGAGAAATAAACGAGTTTGTTGGCCCGTCTTCTGTTGTTCATTCGTTTGCTCTTCCCCCGAATCAATCAAGGGCTCATACCCCAAGCTTGCCAGTAAACTTGCCAATGAACCTAAATTTGTATGGCTCTCTTTAAACCAAATGGTTAACTCTTTTTTACCAAAGTTGAGGCTAGATTTGACAACGGCCGTTTCGATTCGATTCAGGTTTTCCAATAAGTATAAGCATGATTGGCAATGTATCGCGGGTAAATGAAAATGAACTTTCGATACCCCATTGCCTGAAAAACTGATCAGAATATCTCGAAAATGAGGATGATTTAAAAAATCAAAGTTTTGTGCAGAGGGTGTCTTTCCGGGATTGATATCGCAGGTATAATAATCTCCCAATGCATTCGAAGAGAGTAATTGGTAGACCTGCTCGCAACCATGGCAACAGAATGCCTTTTCTTCAAAAAGAATAATTTCTTCGGGGCAAGTCTCACCACAATGAAAACAGCTTGTCTTTGTTTCGATTTGAGGTATTTCAAGATCCAGCATGCGAATGATTTATTTACCCAACAAAATTGCTTCTAAATGATCAAGGAGAAATTGACCAATCGCACCCCCAAACATGAGGATTGTCATAATTTAGCTGGTTAAATGATTCTACTTTTGGGATGTCAAAAAGACGAGGCATGAACGAATTGTTGGAAACAAGCAAAAAAGTACTGGCGAGTGGTATTGAGATCAATTATCTCGGGGATGAGTTTTTGTTCCGTCAGGGTCAAAAGGCCGAATTTGTTTTTTACCTACAAGGAGGCTCACTTCTATTGGATTGGCCAAATGAGAATAAGCGTGTGACCGTGATTGATAAGCCAATTTTTATCGGAATTGATGAGGCGATGCATGGAGATAAATATGCTTGCTCGGCAATGACAACGAAGGAATCCACGTTTTTGGTTTTTGATCGATCGTACTTCAATCACTTAATCACGGAATTCGATCAAGCTAAATCGTATTTTGAAGCGATGCACTTGGATTTTATCCAGCAAATCAAGCAATTAGAAATCGCCTAAGATAGGTGTACAATATAGAGTGGTAAGTTAAATGGGTACAAGCACCTGCCGGATTTTATCTGGCAGGGCTTTTTATTTTAGTGGGCTATCTTTTTCCTTTTTTAGCGTATTATATACGAGCTTATCCATGAGACTATTGGCCCATTTGTTTAGGAATACAGTTAATTTACCCTGAAAGGTTAAGACCAAGGTCTTTTTCTTTTGCTCATATCCCTTTCGGATTTCGAAGGCAACCTCTTC
>JBDKFF010000181.1:0-6582 GCA_039798865.1 Bacteroidota bacterium | reverse complement strand
AATCAATTTAAATAAGAAATATCGCGTTGAATGAGTATCATAAATTTCAATGAATGCGGATCCGATTTCAACAAGTTGGTGAGCTATTCCTGCAACAGTTAACTTAATCGATTCCTCCTGATTTTTTGATGTCCACTGCCCACTGACTACAGATGAACGCAAATAACTTAATCCATGTTCTTCGAATTCACCGGCTTCAACAATTCGATTAAAGTAGGAAGCCACCGAATTTTTGCCATAAGCCAGCATGTCTCCCGAAATTCCAGCATCCTTGAGTATATTCAAAAACTGTGATGCGAGATTAATAAGGTTTCTATTAACCTCACTCATTTCTTCGATTAACTGTTTTTCTATTTGTAGAAAGTCCTCAATACGCAAAGGGTCCATTTCCTTTTTAATATTGTAGTACTCCTCATTCAAACAAATCTTTAAGAAATCGTGTAGATTTTGTCGCAATAAATTCCAGCTTCGGCCTTCATTTACTTCAGACTTAGCAAAATCCAAAAGCAAATTGGTTATAATTGGGTCGCCTTGTTGGTTTACCTTTTCCAGCAATTGATCCAGCAATTCATTCATTAATTGATTGGAATCTAAAAGCACCTCAAATTGACTTGGCAAATGCAATTCCTCGATAAACGTTGAACTTAGACGCTGAACAAAACTATCGATCGTCATGACCGAAAAAAGACCATAATCTTGTAATAGTTGTTGTTGCGTATCGCGTGCTCTACGAATTAATTCATCTTCTGAAATAATCACTTGCTCCGATGCATAGTCGGCCAGAATAGAATCAATCATAGCTCTAAACATGGCCTGCTCCTTTTCGGGCAATTGATTCATGTGCGCAATACCATGTAGAAACTCAATGATTCTTGAACGCATTTCTTCCGCCGCCTTGGTCGTAAACGTAACAGCCAAAATACGTCGAAAATATCCTCTTCTTTCTACCTCACGAAGCGCTAATTTGATGTACTCCACCGTAAGAGTATAAGTTTTACCAGAACCGGCTGAGGCAGAATAAAGTTGGAGTGACATAAAAACAGAAAAAAACTATCTACAATGCAAGATAAAATAAAAATAGGATTAATTCGATGTGGTTATTATTCGTATCTTTGTTTCCCGTAATCAATAAACAATTCAATCGAATGTCTGGCAAGGGGAACATTAAAAAAGCGAAGTACATTTTTGTTACGGGCGGAGTAACAAGTTCATTAGGAAAAGGTATTATCGCCTCATCATTAGCCAAGTTATTGCAAGCAAGAGGGCTAACTTGCACCATCCAAAAATTTGACCCCTACATTAATATTGATCCAGGAACCCTGAATCCTTACGAACATGGCGAATGTTATGTGACCAACGATGGAGCAGAAACGGATTTAGATTTAGGACATTATGAGCGTTTTTTAAATACGCCCACCAGTCAAGCCAATAATATTACAACTGGCCGAGTGTACCACAACGTCATCACCAAAGAACGTAAAGGTGATTATCTAGGTAAGACGGTCCAAGTGGTACCACACATTACCGATGAAATCAAGCGTAATATTTTAATACTCGGAGAAACAGGGAAGTTTGATATTGTGATTACGGAAATTGGTGGTTGTGTTGGTGACATTGAATCATTGCCGTTTATCGAAGCAGCGCGTCAATTAAAATGGGATTTAGGAGAAAAAAACACCTTATTTATCCACCTAACACTTATCCCTTATTTGGCATCAGCCGGTGAGTTAAAAACAAAACCCACGCAACACTCTGTAAAGCAATTGTCGGAATCTGGAATTCAACCTGACATTTTAGTTTGTCGGACCGAACATGCCATTCCACAAGAAATGAAGCGTAAAATCGGTTTATTCTGTAATGTTTCGGAACAAGATGTCATTGAGGCACGTGATGCTGACACGATTTATGACGTTCCTTTATTGATGAAACAAGAGCGTTTAGATAGCCGGGTTCTATATAAATTAGATATTTACAACGATAAGGATTCCAATCTTACAGCTTGGTCCAACTTCTTAACTAAATTAAAAAATCCAAAATTTGAAATTACCGTAGGCCTAGTAGGTAAATACGTAGAATTGAAGGATTCGTATAAATCAATTGCGGAAGCATTTATTCATGCAGGCGTAGCCAATGAGATTAAAGTAAATGTGAAATGGATATCGTCGGAAACCGCTGAGGATAACATTGAAGAATTATTAACAGGATTGGATGGTATTTTAGTGGCACCTGGGTTTGGAGAGCGAGGAATTCAAGGAAAAATCAATGCGGTTCGGTTTGCCCGTGAAAACAATATTCCGTTTTTAGGGATTTGTTTAGGTATGCAATGTGCAGTGATTGAATTTGCGCGCAATATAGTTGGACTCGAAGGAGCACATTCATTCGAAATGAATCCAGAAACTGCCTATCCAGTCATTGATTTAATGAATTCCCAAAAAGACGTATCCGAAAAAGGAGGAACCATGCGATTAGGCGCTTATCCTTGTAAAATCGAAAAAGGCACACATGCCTTTAAAATTTACGGAAAATCCTTAATTCAAGAACGCCATAGACATCGTTATGAATTTAACAATGCCTATTTAGAGCAATTCCATCAAGCCGGAATGGTTACATCGGGTATTAATCCAGACACCAACTTAGTGGAAATTGTTGAACTCCCTAATCACCCATTTTTCGTAGGCGTTCAGTTTCACCCAGAATACAAATCAACCGTAGAGGCTCCTTCGCCCCTATTTGTTCAATTTATTAAAGCGGCATACCAACATGCCGTACCTTTCATCAAAAACGCTAAATAGATTTAGTAAAAGATACTATGGATAAGAATTCAATATCAGGGATTGTACTTATTATGGCCATGTTACTTGGCTATCAATACTTTTTTGCCCCCAAAGAACCGCTACCTGTTAAGAAAGAAATAGCAGCACAAACACCGACAAAATCTAATCCTAAGACTGCTGAAGTTGCAGTCATTGCGGATTCTACGGTTCAAATTAAAGAAAGCTTGAGCACGCTCGAGAATGAGAACTTGAAAGTTACCCTTTCGAACTACGGAGCTAAATTAGTTCGTGTTGAATTGAAAAATTACAAGAGCTACAAGAATTATACGCAGGGTAAAAATGCCGGAATTGTGTTGTTTGATGCCAACAAAGATGTATTTGATGTGGAGGTTCCAGCCGCTGGTAAAAAACTAGCACTATCCAAACTGGTATACCAAGCGCAATCGTCTCAGAATCAAGTAATATTTACAACTACACTTCCTAACGGTAAGAAAATAAGTCAAACTTATCGTTTACCAGAAAGCGGCTTTGAGTTATCTTATTCCATCGACGCCAAAGAAATCAGCGCGGAGTTAACGGGTAACGAATATTTCATTCATTGGAAGGAAAATGTTTCTCAGACTGAAAAGGATGCGCAAGAGGAAAGAAAGGCAACCATCAACTATTTATTAACAGAAGATGAGGAATTTGACTATTTGAGCGAAAATCCATCGAGCGTTACGAATGAAAACCTAAGTCAATCGATTCAATGGTTATCTTTCAAAAAGAAATATTTTCTAGCGGGTCTAGTGCCACAAGGTACTTTATTTACAAAAGCGAATTTAACAGCTACGCCTAACCCAACAGACTCTGTTAACATCAAAACATTGGACGCTCAATTAGTGGCTCCGATGGGGGATTTAAATACAGGAAAATCAAATTTCAAATTCTACTTTGGACCGAATGATTATTCCATTGTAAAGAACATAGCACCTGCTTTTGGCAAGAATGTTAAGTTGAGCTACGATTTCTTATTACCGATCACGAAATACATATTCGTACCTCTATTTGATTTCTTAGAAAGCATTATTTCCAATTACGGTTTATTGATTGTTTTATTAGTATTGATTATTAAAACAGCCTTATTACCATTGACTTACAAGTCCTACATTTCGATGGCTAAAACAAGAATTTTAGCACCTGAAATTGCTGCGATTAAGGAGAAAATTGGGGATGATCCAGCACGTGTCCAACAAGAAACGATGAAGCTATACGGTGAAGTTGGGGTTAATCCATTAAGTGGATGTATTCCCGTTCTTGCGACTATGCCGATTTTAATGGCTGTTTTTATGTTGTTCCCGAATTTGATTAATCTTCGTCAGGAATCCTTCTTGTGGGCAGAAGACTTATCCACCTATGATTCAATCTTAAATTTACCATTTGCCATTCCTTTCTATGGTTCTCACATCAGTCTATTCTGTTTGTTAATGACCGTATCACAGTTGGCCTACGGATATTATAACAATCAAATTACACCTGATCAGCCTGGTCAACCGATCAACATGAAGATGATGGCTTACATTACGCCTGTTATTTTTATGTTCGTCATGAACTCCTTCCCTGCTGGACTTAGCTTTTATTACTTCATTTCAAACTTAGTGACGATCGGCCAACAATTAGCTATTCGTAAATTTGTTAATGAAGACAAAATCAAGGCGCTATTGGAGGCTAATCGTGCCAAAATCAAAGCGGGCGGTGGAGCAAAGAAATCTCGTTTCTCATCCTACCTTCAAACACAATTGAAGACGATGGAGGAACAACAAAAAGCTGCTGCAGAACAGAAGAAAGGTAAGAAAAAATAATGGCTACATTAAGTTCTATTTATTTCGAGAAAGCAAAAACACTGATACCTGGCGGTGTAAATTCACCTGTTAGGGCTTTTAAATCAGTGGGTGGAAATCCTGTATTCATTCAATCAGCAAAAGGAGCCTATTTAACCGATGTAGACGGAAATTCATATATCGACTTAATTGGTTCTTGGGGACCGATGTTATTTGGCCAAGCGCATCCTGTCATTGAGAATGCCGTGCGCGAAGCATTGTCCGATGGTTTTTCATTTGGTGCTCCCAGCTTAAAGGAAGTTCAAATTGCCGAGAAAATAGTTTCCATGGTACCTTCGATTGAAAAAGTTAGACTCGTGAATTCGGGTACCGAAGCAACCATGGCTGCTATTCGATTAGCGCGTGCCTATACCAAGCGGGATAAAATCATCAAATTTGAAGGATGTTACCATGGACATGGAGATTCCTTTTTAATTGCAGCTGGTTCTGGGGTAGCTACCTTGGGAACTCCTGATAGCCCAGGCGTAACCGTATCCACAGCACGCGATACCTTGACTGCCATTTACAATGATTTAAGCTCGCTTAAATCATTGTTTGAAGCAAATCCAACCGAAGTCGCTGCGGTTATCGTTGAACCTGTCGTTGGTAATATGGGACTCGTAATTCCTGAACCTGGCTATTTAGAAGGTTTACGCGAATTATGCGATGAGTACAAGGCTTTATTGATATTCGATGAGGTAATGACGGGTTTTAGGCAATCCCCAAGCGGATACCAGGGTGTTTGCTGTGTGCAACCCGATTTAACTACCTTAGGTAAAATTATTGGTGGAGGATTACCTGTTGGCGCCTATGGAGGAAAATCCGATATCATGGACATGATTGCACCGGCCGGCCCTGTTTATCAGGCTGGTACATTGAGCGGAAATCCGTTGGCCACAACAGCCGGCTTAGCCATGTTAAATCTAATTACCTCAGATGAGGACGTTTATAGCCGTCTAGCTCAAAAAGGAAAAGCGTTGAAAGACGGTATTCAGTCACAATTAAAGCAATTGGGGAAGAATTATACAGTCAATCAATTGGGATCCATGTTTACACTATTCTTTACAAATACTCCCGTAAAGAACTTCAGTGATGCCAAAACATGTGATTTAACTTTATTCGGACAATATTTTCAAGGTATGCTGAAAAGAGGCGTATATCTTCCCCCATCTCAATTTGAATCGTGGTTTTTATCTGATGCTTTAGGGGAAGTTGAAATGCAGAAAATTTTACAAGCCAGCGAGGAAACACTCTCGGAAATGTTCTCCTAACATGCAATTCAGTGTCATCATACCCGTTTATAATCGTCCACAGGAATTGGATGAACTATTGGCGTGTTTGACAAAACAAAACTATAAAAATTTTGAAGTTCTCGTCATTGAAGATGGTTCCAGCATCAAAGCCAATGATGTTGTAGCGAAATACAATGGCCAACTTGATATTCACTATTTCGAGAAAGAAAATGGTGGACAAGGTTTTGCCCGTAATTATGCCTTTGAACGTGCAAAAGGTGATTTCTTCATTATTTTAGATTCAGATGCCTTAATTGAATCCAATTACCTAAATGAGGTGATATCGGGAATCGAGAAAGGGCAACTTGATATCTTTGGTGGCCCCGATAAAGACCACCCATCCTTTACACCCGTACAAAAGGCCATTAGTTTTGCGATGACCAGTTTGTTTACGACAGGTGGCATTCGTGGAAAAGAAAAGAATGTAGGCGGTCAATTCCATCCGAGAAGTTTTAATATGGGTATTTCGCGGCAAGTTTGGGAGGCTAGCCAAGGGTTTAAAATCACACGGATGGGAGAAGACATCGAATTCAGTATTCGCTGTATTTCTTTAGGGTTTAAATCGGGGTTAATTCCTAACGCATTTATCTACCATAAACGCAGAACAAGTTTCAAACAATTTTACAAGCAGATTCATTTCTTTGGTCGGGCACGCAT
>JBDKFF010000180.1:0-2590 GCA_039798865.1 Bacteroidota bacterium | reverse complement strand
AATCCAAGCATTTTTACATTAAGCCTTCGGTGACGATTCAGCGAATCGGCTCTTGGGTATATTATGATAGTTTAGCTACGGCCCGTCAAAGCAGTGCTGCCATTGCCGTATTTAGGACTTCCGTGACCATGGGGGGAAATGTGGGGAAATTCGAATGGAGCACGAATGTACATGCCAACACGCAGACGGGACCTGATGTGATGCGTATGCCGGCCTTGGTGGCCAATGCGAATTTGGCCTTGAACGTACAATACAAGAAATTACTCTACATGCAATTTGGTTTGGATGTAATTCATCAATCGGCCTATTTTGGGGATACTTATCAACCTGCCATTCAGCAATATCATCTGCAAAATCGCTATGAATTGCCAGCTTTCGTTCAGGTGGATCCGTATGTTTCACTTCGTATCAATCGCGTACGTGTCTTCTTCAAAATGGCCAATGTGACGCAAGGAATCCTGACGGATAATTATTATTCGGCCTATCTGTATCCTGCTATGAGTCGGGGCTTCGGCTTTGGTGTCAAGTGGCTTTTATTTGATTAATTTTTAATATGTTTGCAGGGTATTTTAAAACCTATCAAACATGAGAATGTCGAGTCGCCGTGATTGGTTAAAAGGGATGACCTTAGCAGCCCTAGGAACCGTTGCCTTTTATGATTTGTCGGCCAAATCCAAACCCACTTCTTTTTCTTTATCGATTGCCGAAGAAGATACCCTCAATCGCTGGATTGGCGGAATTATTCCAGAATCTTCTATTCCAGGAGCGCTGAGTTTAGGGGTGCCGGTCTTTGTCAAAACGATGTTGAAGGACTGTTATGAACCGAAGGCTCAGGAAACATTCCGAAGTGTTTTAGGGCAAATTCCAAGTCTATATAAAGGGGATTGGTCGCAGGCAAATGGCCCTACCTTGGAGGCATTCTTGTTTGAGTTAGAAAACGGAAAACATGGGGCAGACGCGAAGAAGGCGATGTCGACATTGAAGGGCTTGACCATTCAAGGCTACGTGACGAGCGAATATGTCATGGTAAATCATTTAAATTATCAAATGGCACCTGGATTTTGGAATCCTTGTGTACCTGTAAAACAATAGACGATGGAAATTTTAAATCATGCGGAGAAGCGTACCTATGGTGCCATTGTCATTGGTTCCGGTATCGCGGGTGGTTGGGCTGCCAAAGAATTTTGTGACAAAGGTATCAAAACCTTGGTGCTCGAAAGAGGCCGTAAGGTGACACATAATGAAGATTATCCGACGACCTTAATGAGTCCTTGGGAGTTTGAACATCGCGGTCGATTGACAAATGAGGAAATTGCGGCCAATCCAATTGTGAGTAAATGTTATGCTTTCCGCGAAGATGCGAAGCATTTCATGGTGAAAGATGCAGAGCATCCCTATGTGCAGGATAAGCCTTTTGATTGGATCCGAGGATATCAAGTCGGGGGTAAGTCCTTGCTTTGGGCACGTCAAACCCAGCGTTGGTCTCAATTTGATTTTGAGGGTCCGGCACGTGATGGTTTCGCGACGCCTTGGCCGATTAATTACAAGGACATCGATCCATGGTACAGCTATGTAGAGCATTTTGCGGGAATTTCAGGAAATAAGGACGGATTGGATTCCTTGCCGGACGGCGATTTCTTGCCGGCGTATGAGTTGACCTGTGTGGAAAAACATTTCCAGGCCGAAATGAAGAAGCATTACAAGGATCGTCATGTGATCGTGGCGCGGTGTGCGCATTTGTCGGAGCCACGGGAGATTCACTACCAACAAGGTCGTGGGCGCTGCATGAGCCGTAATTTATGCCAACGTGGTTGTCCTTATGGGGGCTATTTCAGTTCCAATGCTTCGACATTGCCATGGGCTGCGAAAACGGGGAATATGACTTTACGTCCGGATTCGATTGTAGAATCAATCATATATGATGAGAAGAAGGGGCGTGCGACGGGAGTTCGTGTGATTGATGCGCATACCAGTGAAATGGTGGAATATTACGCAAAAGTGATTTTTGTAACGGCTGCGGCCTTAAATACGAATGCGGTTTTATTGAATTCGAAATCACATCGTTTCCCGAATGGTTTAGGTAATGACAGTGGTGTGTTGGGCAAATACATTGCGTTCCATAATTACCGCGCATCCTTATCGGCCGAATACGAGGGTTATTTAGATTCTAAGACTGACGGTTCCCGTCCAACATCCGGTTATGTACCACGTTTCCGTAACGTATACAAGCAAGAAACGAATTTCTTACGGGGTTATGCGGCGGGAATGAGTGCGGGAAGAGGCAGTCATTCGGACCAAAATTCAGTAGGCGAGAATTTGAAGAATTCCCTTTTGAATCCGAAATTAAATACGAATTGGTATGCGGGATCTCACATGATGGGGGAAACGATTCCGAAGGAAACAAATCAGGTTCGTTTGGATCCAACCCAAAAGGATGAGCATGGCTTACCGATCATGCACATGGATGTCTCCTACGATGACAATGACGATAAAATGGTTCAAGATTTCATCGAACAATTCACGGAGATGTACACGAAAGCCGGATTTAAAAACATCCGTACACGTGATTCAAAACAAGCTCCGGGCTTGG
>JBDKFF010000179.1:0-2813 GCA_039798865.1 Bacteroidota bacterium | reverse complement strand
CAAAGATAGCAATTAAATTCATTGCCCTTGACAGCATTTGAATACCTTTGTCCTTTCAATTGGATGATATGAAAAAATACTTGCTTTTATTCCTAGCTCTTTCCCTTTATTCTTGCGATTTTTCGAAACGCATTGATACCACCGCTGCCGTCAAAGAAATGCGTGAAAGGCAAGTAAAGCGGGTTCTCCCACAAGATGTTGTCAATCAAGTCGATGTGTGGGGAAAAGGAATTGAAAAGCAATTAAAATCAGGAGTCTCTGCCGACAGTCTTGCCACCAAAAACAAAGTCCGGATTTTGAATGACGATATTACGCGTCTTAAATCACAAATCAAGGATACTAAAATCATCGAAATGCTGGACGCGATGGAATATGGAATTGCCCAAAAACAAGAAATCCCATCCAGCATTCAAAAGAATAAAGCCGGCGATAGTCTGTATTACATGTATCCTAATCCAAGCGGGCAAGTAACGATCATTGGCTTTAGTAAGAAGCAAGTGATCATCGACATGGATAAGCCGCTGATTAAATAGGGTTGCTTTTGATGAGCGCCAACATATTCTTGTAAATCTCTTGCATCTCCACGCGAGGCATAAAGGCTTGTTGGTCAAACACCACCCGCGAATCATTCAGTTTCGCGATATCTTGATCGGCATGCAAGGTCTGGTTAGCAAAAAATGCTTGAACATAGTTTTGAACGACTCCTTGAATCAAGCTTTTGTCTAATTCGATGGATTCCAAAAGAGTTTGCGCCTGCAACCAAAGTTGTTGGGTAAATAAACCTGCCATCAGCATGGCCAAGTGAATTTTCTTGCGCTCCTCCCCATTGACCAAGTAGATCGTTTTGGTAATGTCTTTTGCCAAATGCACGAGAGTCGCTTCGGTTTCTTCGACCAAGCTTTCCAAGCAGATGGGCACATTAGCTAAGCTAATTTTCCGTTCGGCCTGTAGATGTTGAACGGGGAAAAATATCCCCACCTGATTGGTACTCTCCCGTAATGGGTCATATTGAATCATGGCTTCCGTCAAGGAGACGGTACCGGCAACCAAAATAAGCGTGGCATATTTGGGCAATAGTAATTCGGGTAAAACTTGCGGATAAGCGGATTCCGGAACGCAAACGAAAAAAACGGTGGAGCTCGATTCCGAAAAATCCAGATGTTCTTGAACGCGAGCATTGTACAGGTAACTAACTACATCGCGGGCCTTTTCGGGGTCCCGACTAAACACTTCCTGAACACTATTTCCTGCATTTTCTAGGGCTTGCGATAAATGCCATGCCACGTTACCCGCACCAATAAATGAAATCTTAATCATTCTTGAATTTTTTCGTGTTTTGCCCCAACAAAGGGAATCCATTGATTATCCAAAATTCCGGAAAAATTTCGCAAAAACATAACGAAAGACGGTTTGAACGGTCGGCGAGCTAAAACCATCCCCGCCTCCTCGGGCGTTTTATGTCCTTTTTTGGCATTGCAATACTTGCAGGCCGTCGTCAAGTTATCCCAAGAAGTTCGGCCTTGGCGGGACTTTGGAATCACGTGATCAAGGGTCAGATGGTCCGGAGAGCCACAATATTGACAACGATTGCCATCCCGTTTAAAGATGTTTTGACGCGTTAAAACCACTCCTTTGTAGGGGAAATAAACATATCGATTGAGACGAATGACGGAAGGGAAAGGAAAGGATTGAGAGATGGAATGCAGTCGTTCGGTACTTGATTCGGCGATGAGTTCGGCCTTGTTGAGGTAGACCAACAAAAACGCCTTCGGCATGGAACAAATCGTTAGGGCACTGTAATCTTGGTTAAGGACTAAAACTTTCTGACTCATAGACATCCAATTTTATAAGGTAATCCCGGCGCAAATCCATCACATGCTTTAAAGTTACACAAAAATAATCATCTGAAAAACAAGGACTTGCCATAAAAAATCAGGAGGCATTCTTGAGATAAAAACGGCATTTTAAGGCCTTTTTTGTAGATTTACCAAAAATTACAATTAGCCCATGGCATCTCTGTTAGAAAAAATTAAAGCCTTGTCGAATTCGATTGCGGAAGAGACGGTAGCCAACCGCCATCATTTGCACATGCATCCTGAGCTTTCCTTTCAGGAGACGGCGACGCAAGCCTATGTGGAAAAACAGTTGAATGCCTGGGGAATTCCAAATAGCCGTTTGGCGAATACGGGTGTTGTTGGGATCATCGAAGGGAAAAATCCGGGCAAAAAAGTGGTGGCACTTCGTGCCGACATGGATGCCTTGCCGATTACCGAAACGAATGATGTTCCCTATAAATCAACGAATCCGGGCGTGATGCATGCCTGTGGACATGATGTACATACTTCTTCCTTATTAGGTACAGCACATATACTGCAGCAGGTAAAGGATGATTTTGAGGGGACGATTAAATTGATTTTCCAACCGGCTGAGGAGAAGGCTCCGGGTGGTGCGAACATTATGATTAAAGAAGGTGTTTTAGAGAATCCGAAACCGATTAGCATATTTGGCCAACATGTTGCAACGAATGTACCTGTGGGAAAGATAGGATTCCGTGAGGGCATGTACATGGCGAGTACGGATGAGTTATACATTAAGGTAATCGGCAAGGGAGGTCACGGCGCGATGCCGGACGCCTGCATCGATCCCATTGTCATCGCTTCACATATCATTGTAGCGATGCAACAAATCATTTCTCGTAACAAGAATCCGAAGTTTCCGTCGGTTTTGACATTTGGAAAGATCGAGGGTTTGGGAGCAACGAATGTGATTCCGGACGAGGTAAATATTGCGGGGACTTTCCGTGCAATGGATGA
>JBDKFF010000178.1:0-5463 GCA_039798865.1 Bacteroidota bacterium | reverse complement strand
CATGCTTCTATCAAATGCCCGACCACCCATGGAATACGGAAAAAATGGCACGAAGATGCTTGAAGATTTTCAAAAAATCGGCCAATATGGCACGTATTAGGCGAATCTGTCTTGAATAACGCGCTTAAATTCTGCGAGTGCGGATTTTAGTTCGATGATTTCAGTTGGGAATTGACTGAACTCACAGAGCTTGGCCTTGGCTTCTATATGCTCACAGATAAGATGTACCTGTGCAGCACCCAAGGTACCTGAATTTCCCTTTAAGGTGTGTAACTCAGATTGAACCCCCTTGCAATCGTTCTGCGAATGAGCCTTTTCAGCGGCAGCGATTTGTTCCTCGGCTTCAGCGATGAACTCGGTTAGCATTCCCTCAACAAACGCGGGATCCCCACCTACGGCATCCGATAAGGATTTAAGAACTTCTTCGTCGACCACCTCAAAAGATTGATCAATAATGACATCATCTGGAGCATGGCCTTCATGAACCCATTTGCCCACCATTTGAATAAGCTGCTGGGCTCGAATCGGTTTGGCTAAATAATCATCCATACCCACCGCGAGGAATCGCTCCCGATCCTCCTTCATGGCATAGGCCGTCATGGCAACAATTGGAGGTAAATTCGTAATCGATTTTTTTAGTCGGCGCGTGGTTTCCATCCCATCCATTTCAGGCATTTGGATGTCCATTAAGACCAAATCAAAATTCGTATCCTGATTCAAACGATCGATGGCTTCCTGACCACTGGTAGCCGTTTCTACGACACAACCCGCTTTAAGGAGTATTTGAGAGGCTACTTTACGGTTGGTCATGTTATCATCCACCAATAAAATACGTGCATGCACTTCTTTCAACGTACCGGCGATATCAAAATTATCCGCACGTTTGATGCTAGACGCTTTGGATTCATCCCCGATCGCTAAATGTACCGTAAACCAAAACGTACTTCCTTTGCCTTCCTCAGATTCTACTCCTATTTCCCCATCCATCATCTTAGTAAACTCACGAGAAATCGCGAGACCTAATCCCGTACCGCCGTAGTTCTTCGAGGTAGAGTTGTCTAATTGCTGGAAGGCATTAAATAATTTCTTCAAATTCTCCGGACTGATACCAATTCCTGTATCGGTCACCCGAACCATCAGCTCAACCTTATGATCGGCGATTTTAACCGGAGTAACCGAAATGCTCACGGAACCATTTTCCGTAAACTTCAAGGCGTTTGAGGTTAAATTCGATAGGATTTGGAGCAGACGGGTCTCATCGGCTACCACAACTTTAGGCACCTTGGCATCAAGATGGTAACTCACCTTATTCCCCTTTTGATGGGCAATTGGGGTAAATAAAGCCATCAATCGGTCCAATAAATCCTCAAAGACAATGTCGGCCGGATGCAATACCATCTTACCTGCCTCGATTTTGGCGAGATCCAAAATGTCATTTAGGATATGTAAGAGGGTCTCGGATGATTTCCGAATGGTTTGCAAATAATCTTGTTGGTCTTCATTCAACGGCGAATCACATAGCAAATCAACCATTCCGATTACCCCGTTCATCGGCGTACGAATCTCATGGGACATATTTGCCAAAAACTGCTCCTTCACCTTTAAAGAATGTTCGGCCTGTTCCCTTGCCTCAACCAATTCGGCTTGGTATTTCTTTAAATCCGTGATGTCTCGGGCAATACCCGACACCTCCGCAATCATGCCATTGGATTGGATGGGATTCAAATAAATCTCCAACCATTTTTGTTCGCCTTGCTTGGTAGCCAATTCCAACTCAAAATGTTGTTTTTGGCCACGGAAGGCAAGTTTATATTTCTCTTCCAGGGGTCTGCGTTCATTGGGAGCGACCAATTGAAAACCCATACTCTCCGTACTGAAATTCAACTGGGGTTTGATTTGCAATTGCTGCTCCAACAAATCCGCATATTCGTGATTGAAACTCGTGAGCATCAATCGCTTATTCACCGACCACATTAAGTGGGAACTTCCCTCGAAAATAGCATTTAATCGAGCGGTTTCATGGGCCAATGCCTCTTCAGCCTGCTTACGCGCAATGGCGACAGCTACTTGGCTCGAGATAAAGTCGAGCAATTCCAAATCTCGATTTTCATATTTGTTGGCACGCTCATAAGACTTCACCCCAATGATACCCGTAACGCGATCACCTATACGCAAGGGCACGCAAAGCATAACTTTGGGTACAACACCATAGAGGTAGATTTTCTTTTCTTGGGCCAATTGATGAATATCGTCATCATGAAGGATTAATGGCTTATTCGCCATAATCGCATATTCCGTGAGGCCATTTCCAAGTTTACGTTTGGTAAAATGAACCCGCGAGTCGAAGTATTCATCGATGTAATACGGGAAATACAAGTAGCTCTTTCCGGGGTCATACTGGGCTATGAAGAAATTCTTCACATCGATAACCTCGCCGAGTTGCTTGTGGATATTGATATACAAATCATCCAAATTGGTGGAATTGATGGCCACCTGTGCAATGGAAGAGAATAATTTATTGGCTCGCTCGGCACGCACTTTTGCGGTCGAGTTATGTAGAATACAGCGGTAAGCGGTAGGCGCCCCTCGTTCAAAGCGACATGTCGCAGAGCCCGAAACATAGAGTCGGCGGCCATCTTTCCGCCGAAAGACAGCAGTAAATTCCGGCAGCTCCTCCCCCTTACTTAATTTATCAAACTGTTCTTGGGTCTGATGCGCGAATTCGGGGTGTAGAACGTCTTGAATTTTCAGGTCACGGGCTTCCTCCTCGGTATAACCCATCGTTTCCAGCCAAGCTTTATTCACAAATAGGAAACGGCCCGACACGCCCGTGATTTGAATCAGGTCGGTCGTATTATTAATCAAATCCTGCAATTGGGCATTGGACCGACTTAACGCTTCCGAAACCTTCTTGCGCTCCGTGATATCTTCTCCAATGATACTTAAATATCGGGTTTGATCAGATTCTTGTACGATGGTCGAGGCGACCTCCACCCATTTCATGGAACCGGACTTTGTAATGTAATTACGTTCGCGGTCCTCGAAAAGTCCGCCGGCGGCGATGGCCTTTTGGAAGGAATCCCGACGGTCATCCGTTTCTCCTTCGGGCAATAGCGTACTGAAGAAATCTTTCCCGTTTAACTCCCCGTTTTTGTAATCGAGTAATTGGTGTGTAAAGGAATTAGCAAAAACGATGGTTCCATCGAGCGCCATGATGATTCCGAATAACTTCAGCCCGGAAAGGGTTTTGATTAGGTTCTCTTTGGACGTTGCTTCGGAGGCGATATCATCATTGATTTCAAGGACATCCAATTGCTTTTTCAGCTCTTGAATTTCCTTGATGAGATCGTCCTTTGTCTTGTTTGCCCAAACAGCCATGGCTTAATTCGCGAATTTTGCTTAAATGTACAAAAAAGGGCGTAATTTTGCGTACTCATAAGCCCCAAGAAGCCGTGCAAGTAAGAGCAAAGAAGAATTTAGGCCAACATTTTTTAAACGATTTAGACGCGGCTCAACGCATCGTGGATGGTTTGCAGGATCATGCCAACTACCAGAAAGTATTGGAAATTGGTCCAGGGATGGGGGTTCTGACACAATTTTTGGTTAAGAAAAAGGAATACGAGACCTATTTGATTGAAATCGATCAGGAATCGGTGGCCTATTTGCGCAAACACTATTTGGAATTTACGGGCCCAAGATTGATCGATGGGGACTTTTTGCGGTATCCATTAGAAAATATTTTTGGTGAGGAGAAATTCGCCATCGTGGGAAACTTCCCCTATTTCATTTCTACACAGATCTTTTTCCGGATTTTGGAATACAAAGACCAATGTGTCGAAGTCGTGGGAATGTTACAGAAGGAGGTAGCTGTTCGCTTGGCGGCTAAACCCGGCAATAAAGATTATGGGATTTTGAGCGTCTTGCTTCAGGCCTTTTATGATATTGAGTATCTATTCAGTTTAGGGCCGGAAGTGTTTACCCCGCCACCCAAAGTGAATTCCGGGGTAATTCGTTTGGTCCGAAATTTCGATAAGAAATTAGCCTGTGACCCGAAGCATTTTAAGATGTTGGTCAAAATGGCCTTCAACCAACGAAGAAAAACCTTGCGAAACGCGCTTCGTGCGATGCAATTGCCCGACCATCCGCTGTTGACAAAACGTGCCGAACAATTGGGCGTGGCGGAATTCACGGAATTGACCTTGCTTTGGGAGGCCAATGGTTACCAAGGCGCATAAGAATTTAATACGGGCTTGACCACTTTTTGGGCAAAATTTCCGTAATTGCGAATCAATCTAATTCACTCATCCATGGAAGAAATCAACGTACAGCACCTTCCGTTTGAGCTCACAAAGGAGTTCCTTGAGGAAATTCGCCAGCTGATCACCGATCAGGCGAAGGATGAGATTATTGCCAAAATCGAAGATTTATTCCCAGCAGATATCACTACCATTCTGTACGAATTGAATGGTGAGGAATCCAAGTATTTGGTTCAATTATTGGATACCAAAATTGCTGCGGCGATTATTTCGGCATTGGACACGGATGACCGCAAGAAGTTCTTAAAGAATTTTACTTCCAAAGAGATTTCAGAATACATCAACATTGTCGATTCCGATGATGCGGTGGATATCTTGAACGAACAACCCGTTCGTATACGCGAGGAAGTGATCGCGCTCCTCAAAGACCGTGAGCAGGCTCGCTTCATCATCGACTTAATGCATTATGATGAGGATTGTGCGGGAGGTTTGATGCAGAAGGAGTTGATTAAAATCAATGTAAGTCAGACGGTGACGGAATGTGTGGAGGAGATTCGCCGACAAGCCGAGGATGTGGAGAAGGTTTATTCCGTGTATGTGGTTGATGATGATGGCATTTTATTGGGTACAGTTTCTTTGAAAAAAATCATTTTGGCGAAACGAGGATCCAAGATTCAGGATGTTTATGAGGCCGATGAGATTGTATCGGTTCAAACGTATCGTTCGGGAGAGGAAGTAGCGGATTTGATGCAGAAATACGATTTGGAAGCTATACCAGTCGTGAATATTCAAGGACGTTTATTGGGTCGTATTACGATTGACGACGTGGTCGATTTCATTACAGAATCTGCCCAAGAAGATATTCAGGTGATGGCCGGTATTTCGGAGGATGTAGAAGAAGATGACTCCGTTTGGCTCTTGGTACGTTCGCGTTTACCTTGGTTGATCGGTGGGATGGTCGGCAGTTTTTTAGCTGCAAAAATCATAGACCGTTTCGATGATACGATTTCCATTTTACCCGCAATTTCAGCGTTTATTCCTTTGATTGGGTCAACTGGAGGAAATGTGGGAATACAATCTTCTTCGTTAATCGTACAGTCATTGGCGGATAAAAGTGGTTTAGATACCTCACTGTGGAAACGTCTTCAAAAGGTATTTGTCGTGGCATTAATCAATGCCTTGATTGCGGCAATTTTTGCGTTTGGGT
>JBDKFF010000177.1:0-6124 GCA_039798865.1 Bacteroidota bacterium | reverse complement strand
AGCGAGCCTGCATCAGCAACATCACATCCCGCATGGATTTGCTATGATTAAACTTCCGACGAATCAATAAATCCAAACCTAAAGCAACCAAAGCTCCCTTAAAATAAATCGAAACACGCTTACCAGGTAGGGCTGATCCATAACCATCCAACCACAAATCGATCGAACTTTCGATCAAGGATTGTTTAGAGGCTCCATCCCGTTCAAAATGTAATTTCAGATTTCCGGCCAATAAATTCACATACTCCTCAGCATTAACCACGTCCGACGCCCACAAGAACCAATCCCCCAAATAAGTCGTAATTCCCTCAACGACCCATCCGGTGTCGAAAATGATGGCCTTCGTATAGTCATAAGGCAATAACTCCTTCGGGCGAATGGTGGCCACATTCCACACATGAAATAACTCATGTGACCCCAAGCCAATCAAATCCTCATAGGAGTCGCGATCCTCTGGGCCCATGACCATCATGGTCGATCTGGTATGCTCTACCCCATGGTAAAAAGGTTTGGGGCAAATCCACAACATAAAACGATAATCCCGAACCGGAAATTCGCCCATGTAGTCCAATTGATAGGCTACGAATTTTTGATAGGCCTGCAACAATCGATCTGAAAAATGAATCTTTGGTCCTACACCCTGAATATAAAAATCGGTGCGCCTTGATCGCCAAGTTAAGGAATGGATTTTGGGAGCTGCCAAATACGGCGAGTCACCAAGTTCTCTGTATGATTTTATCAGTTTTTTATTTCCATAACTAGCTAATGACCAGGACGTTTCGTACCCCCCCGGCAGCGCCCGATCAGAAAAAACCTCCATCGTACATGGCCGATTTTCGCCACGATGCGGAAACAGCAAACAGTTCACAAAATTGATATATACCATCGAATCATCCACCCAAGATCCACCCGCATCCGGCTGCTCCGCATGGTATCGATAGGAAATGGTCATCGGCTCCAGTGACGTTACCTCCACGGTCCACGTCGACAAATCCGTTTTCAAAACCTCTCCATGATCACTCGTCACCGCGGCAATATTCTTCGCAAAATGTTGAACCTGATAACGCCCTGGCCTCCAAATAGGTAAATGTAATTTCAAAGGCCCCAATCGAGCCGGTTGGAATGTTAATCGTATATCCAATGCCTTCGGCGAAGGAATAATCTGATACGCTAATGTTTTCATGACATCACCTCCTGCAAAACTTGTAAAGATCTCAACTCCCCAAACGACTCCATGTGCAAACCATAATAATAAATCAAGGCACGCAAAATGGCCGCTCGTTGTATGCGATTTATCCCAACAGCCTGGCCATAATCCGAATCAAACAAGGCCTGAACTGCCTGCGGATCTAATTCACTGATTCCCGGAACACCTGCCTCCCGCAATTGATCCATAAACTCTTGCACCCGCCCCGCATGAAAGCCCAAAAACTCGCTCAACTTCCACAGAAATTGTAAATGAAAATTCTCCATCGATCCCACCCCCTGATCCAAAATCTGAAATGAATCCTCTAAAAAATCAAACAAGACCGGATTGGCCTCCTCCTCCCGCAATACCTTTCCCAATACCTCAGTTAGAAACAAAGCAATACTCGAATACGTGATATCAAAAGGAATTTTCCGATAAGGATAATAACATTTAGCCTCCGAGATTCGGTGAAGCCCCTTGCCAGGTTTGTGATAAACCTCGAGTTCAAGCAAGGTCAAGGGCTGAAACAGGGCTATCTTATGCTTCGCCTTGGCGGAACGAACTCCATTTTCCAGATAAGAACTAATCCCAAATTCCGCCGTATAAATCGTAACCAATAAAGAAGACTCCCGGTATTTCAGGTAATTGATAACAATACCCTTCGTTTTATTCAGCATGTTCCAAGCCTATTTCCTGGCGCAAACGCTCCAAAATCTCTTCCGTCGTAGCCTCCGAATCAAATCGTATCGGCTCGCGAAACTCGACTGTCAAGGTTGTATTCCGTTTCTTAATCAATAATCCCTTCTTATCAAAAGCTCGACGGAAACCATTGATTCGGACCGGCACGACAATCGGATTTTCACCCTTAATCAAGTGCGCCGTCCCTTTCCGTAATGGCGCAAAAGCGCGCGTTGTACCTTGGGGAAAACTAATCACCCAGCCAAATTTCAAGCCCTTTCCAATCTTCTCCACCGCGGCCAAATCCACCTCTCGCTTTACATCCACTCCCTCCGCACGCCACGATCTATTCACCAAAATCGCACCAGCCTGCGCCATCACCCGAGGTAAAAAACCATCATTCTTCATCGTTTCCGATGCGGCCACATAAAACAAATTCGACCGAGGAGCCATTAGATAAATCGGGTAATTAATCGTATTCCGAAAACCCCATTTCACCGAGAAAAAGATATGATACAAGGTCACCACATCCATAAAATAGGTCTGATGATTCGGTAAAAACAAGACCCCCTGCTCCGGTAAATTTTCCAAATGCTCCGTCCCGGTAATCTTCGTTTTGTTGTACACCGTCAAACGATTGTAGGAGATAAATCCCAAAACCATCATAACAATCCGCTTAAACAAAATCGGATTCCCAAATGGATCCCGCTCCCCTAAACCAAGCGTATCCATGAATTGAAATATTTTCCCCAGTTTTGATTCAGTCATCATTAAAACCCTCCTTTTTTCGCTTTCGTCGTTGGCGGCTCTGTCTTCACAGGTGTCGCCACTTTTTTTGTTTTCTTGGTTGGCGTAGCAACCCGGTAATACGCCAAAAATCTTTTCACAAACGCATCCTTTTCGTCCCCCGCAGCCTCAACAACCGTTGATTTGCCCTTTTTGTCCGACTTAACCGCCTCGCGTATGGTGGCTAAAAATGCAGGATCCGACGAATATACGCCTAACTCGCCATTAAAATAGGCAAAATAATACCATAAATCTTCCGACAATTCCCAATAGCCATAAAATTCCTCCTTGTTCGGCTTTTTAACCACCTCCATGTAACCGCGAATCGCCGCATTAATATCCACAGGCCCCACATTAACCAAAGGTATTCCGCCCACCGAATAAAAAGAAGAGGTGTTCGGCGACCAAACCCAGGAAACATTGGAAAAGTTAATTGAATTCGCAAACTCTGGCGCCACCTTATCCAAAGCCATGTGGACCTGATCCATTTTTGTCCGCATCGGCTCCGCTACCGCCTTGCCCAATACCTGATCTACACGACGCAAATACGCGTCTCGTTTCTCTGGGTCATCCGCCGGATCACTTTGAATTCCTTGGTCCAACTGATATTTCAGCATCCGATCCCCCATCACCTTCAATAACTTGGCTGGATATGGAAATTGTAAACTCACCCAAGTGTCCAAACGTGGCAGCAAACTATCCGTCGACATAACCAAATTACCAAATGCACGAATCGACTGATTTCCCGTAAATAATTGAATCGGGCCCTGTGCCTCCACGCGATGTTTATCAATAAACAGCTGCATGTCCGATGATTTACCCTTGACCTCATAGCGATCATTCGACTCAATCACATCCCCCTCCGCTTGAAACAAAACAGGATCCAAGTCGTCCGACTGCGGGCTCAAAAATGTTGGGTACAATTTATTCTGCGCATTGATAAATATTCCAGCCGTGATCGGCCGACCGGCCTCATCCCGCAAATCCTTATTCAAGACCAAATGAGGTTCCTCGCCCTTTGCATTCTCAAATGGAATCCAAGCAGCACGAAAATTAGGCAAACCAATGACCGGACGAATGAATCCCTTGAAATTCAAATTCGGGTTACGTGTATCCAAAGAGACCTCCCCCTTGAATTGCTGATGCTTACTAAATCGAAGCGGTGTTTTTTCAGCCAACAATCCCTCAGCAGTTACATGTGACTTCCCCTCAAACTGAAAGTTTCGCAAAGCAACGGATACGGTATCTCCATCACTACGCGGAAATTGATAATTAGCCTCGCCTTTCCAGCCCTTGGAATTCCCTTCGACAATCTTCAAGTCGGCTAAATAATGCCGCTTATTCTTGCCGTCTAACAGGGCCTTGGCGCCCGCAAATGGTTTAAATGCACCATCTTTCTGAATCCCCAAAATTCCCTTATCTGGGAACAACAAGGCAGGTCCCACTTCCACTTCTTTGACCCCACTTAACGCTAAATATTGCGCCTTTAAATCATAATTTGCCGTGGACGCTCGAATCATTGAGCCCGAGGAAGCCCCAGAACTATCTAAACTAGTGAGCTCAAAACCCGACTTGCCAGCCAACAAAAATCGTTGGTTCGTCAAATCCCATGTACCCTCAGATAGACTACTTTGATACGCGATGTATGGAAACGTAATTTGAGTGCCTAATTCGCCTTTCGCCGGCCGAATCATGACTTTATGCGTCGTCATACTCGCTTCTAAACTCACTTTACTCATAAAAACAGCCGGGGCAAAAAGAGCCATCTGCTTGCCAATTTTTAGATTCGCGTCAGCCGAAGTCCAAGTCTGTGCATCGAAACGAAACAAGTCCGAATCCATTACCCCATCTTGTAAAGTCAGAGTCCCTTTGCCAAAAACACGCTTTTGATGCATCCCAAGGGAGCCGGCCAACTGAAGTTCTTTCCCATACAAAAGAAAAGATTGCTTAACTGGATACATCCACAAGCTATCCTGAGCGGGCGTCCAGGCAAACCGATGTTCCCCAACCTGCATGGATGGGTAACCTTTGCCCTCCATGGAGGCGCTCGTTCCGCTCGCCATTAATGAATCTGGATAAAAGTGGCTCTCTTTTTGATTAAGTGAAAGGCTCCCGAATTGCAGGGTTCCCGAAGCCGATAAACCAGCCTTGTTCATCGTAAGCGGGCTCTTCAATTGATAAACAGCCTTGGACTGATAAATAGCTAAGGGGGATTTTTGATTGTATGAAAAACCAAAGGTTTGGTCAGGCATCAAAACCAAGGAAGATTTCAGGGTAGGAAATATACCATTGGATATAAAGCTTCCCTCAAACGTGATTTCTTTCTGGGTCAAACTATCTAACTCGATCCTGGGCACCTGAAAAAAGTGCTTCTGCGAATATACCCCTTGCGCTCTCCAAGGTTCATCAAAATAAGATACGACTCCCTTGGGAATAATTAATTTTGGATATGCTGCTAATCCTTTTCGGCCTGATTTATTGTTTGGCGGAGCGAGTAAAATATGCCCGGCCTCATAGCGAAACTGTCCCCCAAGTTCACGAGTCGTCCCTTTCCGAACAAACGTAATCGAATCAATTTGAGGAAGATTAATGGAATAATCATTAAAATTAAATCGGAAACCTTGGCCACGGAAGCGATAGTTGCCGATCTTAATTTCGCCCATAAAATCAAAATCACGCCCCTGGCCAAAGACAATCTGATTGTTAGAAGGAATGAAATTTGCCTTCAAAGAATCCGAAACCATCACTTCCTTAATCCCACGAATCACCAATTTTTGTTGGGCCAAATCCACCGAAATATTCGCCGTATCCCTGGCTAGCATACCACCAAAAGAAGGCACATAAAAACGGTCAAAATCCTTTTGAGCAAATTTGACCTGTGCATAATGTCGACCCAATCGCGTAAAAGAAACCTCACTCGTTTGATCGTCAAAATTCAAATACCCGGCATGTTTGTATTGTTGAAAACCGCCACGCATCCATTGCGGATCCTTCTTCGTGGCCGCTGCAATGTCGTATAAATTCGCTTGGCTGCGCTTGATGGCCAACAAATGATTATACAGAATCCGCATCGGGTCGTAGGTCAAAATTCCTTGCTGGCCATCCAATCTGTCTGCATCGTAAAAATCAAAGGATTCCACCCAAGCTGGATTTTGGCTTTTTCCCGCTAATCTATAAAAGTCCATGACTTGCGTATCAACATGCAATACCCCCAAATCTGCCGATATTGAAACCTGGTGAAAACTGTCCTCAAACAAGATCTGATCCTGCGTTGGTTTGATATGCCAAGCAGATTCTACGGGAATCCAATTCGCGGTGACATAGCCATGAAACAACGAATCCTTTTTGCCCACATAGCCCGTAAACGAACCTTCCTTTATTTGAATCGATTCATTGGATTGTATGGTAATTTGTTGGGCCGCAAATTCGCCCAATTTTTTCTCCTTCGACCAAATCTCCAAGCGCGCAGGT
>JBDKFF010000176.1:0-14807 GCA_039798865.1 Bacteroidota bacterium | reverse complement strand
AGGTAATTGCTGTCCAACAATTCTTTGAGGGGTGCTTTAACAAAATCAGGATCACCGAGCCATTTCGCACGATCCGCATAAACCCGACGCTCCGCTTCGATCATTACTTGGATCGTGGAATCTGATTGAACACCCCAACGCGCCAAAGGATACGGCTTGATCATCGAAAACAATTGCCCGATTGCTACTCCTCCGCTGGATGGGGGCGGCATTCCAATAATAGAATATTGTTTGTATTGACTGATAAGCGGTTTCCGCCAAATAGCTTTATAGGATTTTAAATCACGATGTGAGATTATGCCTCCTTGACGCTCCATTTCTTTAACAAATAAATCAGCCGTTTCTCCTTGGTAAAAACCCTTCGATTTAAATTTTAAAATTCGTTCCAAGGTATTCGCTAAGTCGCTTTGGATAAATAATTCCCCTTCCGCCCACTGCGTGCTATCAGCCTTAACCATATAGGCCCTTCCTGGATTGTATTTCATGAAATCCGCCCGATTTCGATTTAATCCGCGAGCTTCCTTACCAGTTAAAACCACGCCGTTACGAGCAAGATCAATCGCGGGCTGAACCAATTCCTCCCAGGCTAATTTACCGAGACGTTTGTGCATGGCCTCCATCCCCGCGACAGCACCGGGAACACCTACGGAATGTATCCCCACAAAACTTTTCCCGGGAATAACTTGCCCAGAGGAATCCAGGTACATATCACGCGAAGCAGCAAGTGGCGCCATTTCACGGTAATCTAATGTATAGGCTTTCCCTTTTGCAGTTCGGTAAACCAAAAAGCCACCGCCACCAATATTCCCAGCTGCAGGATGACAAACGGCCAAGGCAAAATTGACAGCAACAGCAGCATCGATCGCATTACCACCTTTTCTCAAGATATCAAGCCCAATTTGACTAGCAGCCGGATGGGTTGTCACGACCATTCCATTCGAGGCTTCGATGAGTGGTTTTTGTGTCGCTTGTCCAAATAAAATACTTGGCAAAAGAAAACCTATTAAGATATATATACGATACATAGAAAAATTGGATTTTGGATGAACCTGCTTTTCTGAAAAGCTAAAGCGAATTAAAGTAATTATTTCATCAAAACCTCAATTCATTAACATTGTGATAATAAAAATTTAAAATTACCTTTGTCTTACGTATTTAGTATTTAGAAACCAAAACGCAATTTAAAGTGGATATTTTCGAGAAAGTTGTCAAAAATATGGGACCCATTGGAGCCCATGCGCATTATTCCCACCATTATTTCTCATTTCCTAAGTTGACCGGCGAATTAGGTCCCCGCATGACATTCATGGGGAAGGAAATGTTAAACTGGTCATTGAACAACTACCTTGGCTTGGCTAACCACCCGGAAGTACGCAAAGCTGATGCAGATGCAACTGCTAAATATGGTTTAGCCTATCCAATGGGGGCACGAATGATGTCGGGAAATACCGATGAGCACGAAGAATTCGAAAGACAATTAGCTGAATTCGTAGGGAAAGAGGATGCTTTCCTTTTAAACTATGGTTACCAAGGTGTCATGTCAATTATTGAATGTATGGTTGACCACCGCGATATCATCGTATATGATGCTGAGTCACATGCATGTTTAATTGATGGTATCCGATTGCATAAAGCGAAAATGGGTGATTACTATAAGTTTAATCACAATGACATGGATTCATTGCGTAAGAACTTAGAACGTGCCACAAAAAAGACACAAGAAACCGGAGGAGGAATTTTAGTGATTACGGAGGGAGTATTTGGTATGTCGGGGAAAGTAGGTTCATTGGATAAGATCGTTGAAATGAAGAAAGACTTCAATTTCAGACTCTTAGTAGATGATGCTCATGGATTCGGAACGATGGGAGCCAATGGACGTGGTGTCGGCGAACATTTAAATTGTACAGAAGGAATTGATTTGTATTTCTCAACATTCGCGAAATCGATGGCAGCTATTGGAGCATTTGTTGCTGCGCCAAAAGACATCATCATGTATTTGAAATATAACATGCGTTCACAGACCTATGCGAAGGCTTTACCAATGCCATTTGTGATTGGCGGGATGAAGCGCTTAGAATTGATTAAGAAACATCCTGAATTACGCGAGAAGCTTTGGGCAAATGTTCGTGCACTTCAAAAGGGACTTCAAGAGAAGGGATTTGATATCGGAGAAACGACCTCGCCGGTTACTCCTGTATTCTTACATGGGGAATACGACATTAGTGCGGTAACTAAGCTTGTTCGTGACCTACGCGAAAACATGGGAATCTTCTGTAGCATCGTAGTTTATCCGGTTGTACCTAAGGGACAAATCATGTTACGAATCATTCCAACATCGTCGCATACCCTAGAAGACATTGAATATACGACAACTTGTTTTGCAGAAGTTCAAAAACGCTTAAAAGCGGGCTATTACAAGGCTTAACCATTAGTTAACGGTTAAATTTGATTTAATTTTAACTTTTTAAACTTTTTTTTGGCTTTTTTATGCAAATTAATTTGTGGGCTATTCAAATTTTACTAAATTTCGTACTATAAGCGCTTCAAACAGCGAATAAAGACAATCTAATTTTTTTACAACCTAAAAATTCAAATTATTATGAGCAGATTTGCACAAGTAAAAGACCTAATTTTATCATTAGAAGGTGATTTCGAAAAATTCTACGAGAAGGGTAACCAAGCAGCTGGTACTCGCGTTAGAGGAGGTCTTCAACAATTGAAAACTTTGGCTCAAGAAATCCGTACTGAAGTTCAAAACAAGAAGAACGCAGCAAAATAATTGCCCGATTTCTAAGCAATAAAAAAAGCCCGATCGAATCGGGCTTTTTTTATGTTCATTCGTTTTAAAACAAATCGTTGTGCATCACACTCGCCATTCCGTCTACCATTAATTTGCCTCGTTCCATTTCAAATACCTGCGTTTTAATTTCAGCGGTATGCTTTATCTCATTAATGCTTTCCACTTCAAACTTCGCTTGGTAAGTTTGACCGACATATAATGGGCGCTTAAATTCCGAAACCTGTTTCAAGTATACACTTCCTGATCCTGGGAATTCCATACCCATCACGCGCGAGAAAACGCTGGCAATTAAAGCACCATGAATGATTGGCTTTTTAAAGGGAGTGGATGCAGCAAAGGCCTCATCCCAATGTAAAGGGTTAAAATCCCCCGATATTTTACAAAAATCATTTACCTGTTCCTGCGTAAATGAAAATTCAATTTCGTAGCTATCTCCTACTTTCATCATATTTATAGAAATTAATTGCTAAAATGAAGGTAAATTGCGCAAAAATACTCCAATGGTCTATTTCATTTACAATCCCAACGCTGGAAACAAAAGTAATAGATATCGACAAGAGTTGATAAATAGAATCCAAAAGATTCCTAATTCCACGCTTCTACTAACCGAGCGCCCCAACCATGCTCAAGAACTCATTCAAAACTTAATACCAACGAAACCGGATAAAATAATTGCTATTGGGGGTGATGGTACGGTTAATGAGGTCGGTCATGCATTGCTCGGTACGAATATTCCCTTGGGCATCATTCCATTAGGATCCGGGAACGGCTTAGCGCGCCATTTAGGAATTCCCATGTCCCTTGAGAAAGCAATACATAAAGCCATTGAAGGAAATGAAATTGAAATCGATGCGTTGAGTTGGAACGATCGCCCCTTCTTTTGTACAGCAGGCATTGGTTTTGATGCTGAGGTAGCCGCCCATTTCCATCAAGGAAAAGGACGCGGCCTCTTCAATTACATCAAAGCAAGTATCAAGGCACTCCGTATTTATAAAGAAATCGAACTCACCTTAGAAAGTCAAGGGAAAGAATCCTATTTTTCATTGACCGTCGCGAACGCGAATCAATTTGGAAATAATGCATATATCTCGCCAACATCCAATCTTCAAGATGCTCTTTTTGAAATAGTTAAGATAAAAAAGGGGAATTTATATCAAATCGCCCAACTTGGAATTAGTCTATTTTTGAAAAAGATAAATAAGCACCCACTCGTTGAGATTCAGCAAGCCAATTCGATTGAAATTCAAGCTCATAAAGGCAGTTATTATCATATCGATGGTGAAAGTCTTCAAATGGACTCCGAAAAAATTATCATTAAAATATTGTCGGCTAAACTTAAAGTCGTCTGTTAGTACATCTTTCATAAATTAGTACATATAATAGGCTGAAAATCAATCAATTACAATAAATTATACTATTTTCTGCCAATAATTAATTATTTTAAATACGAATTTTATTCAAAAATAATTCGATTTTTTTTATTTCATTTTTTCAAGTGAATAGTGCTTTCAAAGCCTCTATTTTTGAACAATTTTTAGGTCCAAATTTTTTACTTACTTTTTTATCGAAAATAAAAAATATTGAATTTGGAACGCCCCTGAATTTTACTATTTTTGTCTCCCCGCTAAACAAAAACATTTGGTTTTTGTCAGTACCCAACCATTGAAATTTAAATTTATAAAAACGAGTAGCCATTCTCAGTACTTGAATAGCTACCAAAGGAATTGTTGACCCCAAAAAAATATTTAGAGTACAAATTACATGCATAACGAGGTTAAAGAATTGTGGAACAAATGTTTAGATATTATCCGGGGGGATATATCTGAACAACAGTTTTCTACCTGGTTTAGCCCAATTGTTCCTCTTCGTTTTGTCAACAATACCCTAACAATTCAAGTACCGTCCCAATTCTTTTATGAATGGTTAGAAGAAAACTACGTAAGTACGCTTCGTAAAGCCATTGATCAGACCATTGGAAAACGTGGTATGCTCGAATATTCGATTGTGGTGGATAAGGGTGATCGCAAAAATCCTCCTTTGACATTTAATCTACCTACTGTTAACCAGCAATCGGCGAACAACCAATCTTATAAACAAAACGTTCCTCAGAACCCTGTTCAAAGTAATCCTTTTCAATTCAAGGATTTGGATTCATTGGAGTTGGATTCCTATTTGATTCCTAAATATACCTTCGACAAATTCATCGAAGGAGATTGCAATCGATTGGGTCGGGCAGCGGGAATGGCCGTAGCCAACAAACCCGGCTTGACATCCTTTAACCCATTAATGATTTATGGAGGTGTGGGACTCGGTAAGACCCACCTGATTCAGGCAATCGGCAATGAAATCAAGAATCAGTTTCCTGATAAATTTGTCCTATATGTATCAACGGAGAAATTTACGAATCAATTTGTAAACGCGATTCGTAATAATTCGATTGAAACATTTACCAATTTCTATTTGCAGGTAGATGTTCTAATCATTGATGACGTTCAATTCTTGTCGGGCAAAGAAAAAACACAGGAGACATTCTTTAATATCTTCAACCATTTACATCAATCGGGCAAGCAAATCATTCTATCGTCCGATCGCGCACCACGTGATTTAGCTGGCATGGAAGATCGCTTGTTGAGCCGATTTAAATGGGGCTTAACGGCTGATTTGCAGCAACCTGATTTTGAGACGCGTATTGCCATCATTCAGAAGAAATTGCAAGATGATGGAATTCAAATCAATTTTGATGTACTCGAATACCTTGCACATTCAATTCAAACCAATGTTCGTGAATTAGAGGGTGTGATCATTTCTTTAATGGCTCAAGCTTCATTAACGCGCAAAGAGATTGATTTGGAATTAGCTAAATCAACCTTAAAAAGCATCGTTAATGACCAAGAGAAAGAATTAAGTGTTGATAATATCTTGGACGCAATCACGTCACACTTCGATGTCGACCTGGAATTATTGACTGGAAAATGCCGCAAGAAAGAGACTGTATTCCCGCGTCAGGTGGCTATGTATATGTTGAAGGAATTAACGAATCTACCACTGAAATCCATTGGTTACCATTTTGGCGGACGGGATCACAGTACGGTTATTCATGCCGTACAATCAATTTCCGAAGCGATGGAATCAGACAAGTCGGTCGAAAAAACAGTCCGCAAACTTTTCAACCGATTTAATATCGAACTAAACTAAAAAAGAGGCCTAAGCCTCTTTTTTAGTTATAAATAGAACTGCAATTATTCAGCAGCTATCGCTTCCTTGTCCAACAAAGCTGAATCATCGCCCTTTACCTTTTCCTTGATCTTCGCTTCAATCTCCTCCATGAGCTCAGGATTATCCTTAATCAAATCCTTCACCGCATCACGGCCTTGACCTAAACGATTTCCGTTGTAGGAGAACCATGAGCCCGACTTATCAATTACACCTAAGTCGACACCTAAATCCAAGACCTCACCAGCCTTCGAAATACCCTCTCCATACATAATATCAAACTCGACAACTTTGAAAGGTGGCGCTAATTTATTTTTTACCACTTTCACACGTGTACGGTTACCGGTGATCGAATCCGCAGATTCCTTAATTTGACCGGCCCGACGGATATCTAAACGAACCGAGGCATAAAATTTCAACGCATTACCACCAGTTGTTGTCTCCGGACTTCCAAACATCACACCAATTTTATCACGCAACTGGTTGATAAAAATACAGCAACATCCTGTTTTATTAATTGTACCGGTCAACTTACGAAGTGCTTGAGACATCAAACGAGCCTGCAATCCCATCTTAGAATCACCCATCTCCCCTTCAATCTCAGCCTTTGGCACCAAAGCAGCCACGGAGTCAATAACAATAATGTCAATCGCACCTGAGCTAATTAAATGCTCTGCAATTTCCAATGCCTGCTCGCCATTATCTGGCTGTGAAATCAACAAATTCTCCGTATCGATACCCAATTTCTCTGCATAAGAACGATCAAAGGCATGCTCCGCATCCACGAACGCCGCAATACCCCCAGCCTTTTGCGCTTCAGCGATGCAGTGCATCGTCAAAGTCGTTTTACCAGAAGATTCCGGTCCATAAATCTCAACCACACGTCCACGAGGAACACCACCAATTCCCAAAGCCAAATCCAACCCCAGTGAACCCGTCGATATAACCGGCACATCCATCACTTTACTATCCGATAAACGCATAACGGTACCTTTACCATATGCCTTATCTAATTTTTCCAAAGTTGTCTGAAGAGCCTTTAATTTCTCAGCTGCTAAGCCCGAAGCTCCCTCCGATTGTTTTGCCATGTTATATTTATTGATAAATTTGAATAATCGTATTTCGTTGAAATTTACCCTTTGATAAATCCTAACAAAAATAGCTAATTGACGTTAAACTTTAATCAAATTAGTTGATAATCTATTGGAACTTTTGACAGTGAAATTTCTTTTTATTTTTAAATTAATGCCAGCAAATTAGCCCTTTGAAAACAATTAAAGTATTCTGCAAAAACCTTCCTCTCATTTTCCTATTTTTTTTGTCAGTAAACTTGACATCAAACGCACAGGAGCATGCCGTATTTCAAGGTGGAGAACAACTAAATTATCGTATTCATCTGGGGTTTATTGAAGCGGCTACGGCAACTGTTAAAAGTAATCAAACGATTCAGTCGATCAATAATCATCCTTGTCGGAAAGTTGAAATACTCGGTAAAACCGTTTCTTGGTTAAAATTCTTTTCACCGGTGGAAGACTATTGGTCGGCCTACCTCGACGTAAACACCCTGATGCCCATTAAGACCGAAATGCGAAAACGAGAAGGGCGTTATCGTAAGGAAGAACAGGTGATTTTCAACCAAGAAACGAACCTCGCTAAAATTCGTTCCCCGCAAAATACGCCTGTTGACCGAAATCTTTCCATTACTCCAAGCACCTTAGATTTAATTGGCGGTTATTTCTATTTGCGTGACAAACCACTGAACAATATGACCATCGGTCAAAAACTAAGTGCGAAAGTACTTGTCGATGGTACAATCTATGAAATATGGTTTGTTGTAAAAGGATTTGAAACCGTAAAAAGTGATTTCGGAAACGTAAAATGCATCCGAACATCGCTTGTTTTACCTAAAAACAATCTTTTCAAAGATGAGGATGCAATCCGTCTGTGGATCTCACAGGACAAATACCAAATTCCATTTAAAATGGAGGTGAACCTAAAAATAGGATTTCTCTCCATCGATTTGACCGACTACAAAATCCAGGGAAGAAATATTTACTGACGATCCAAGGCCTTTTTATAGGCGGCAAGAACCCGAACTCGAGCTTGTTCATGGTTAACAATGGGCTGCGGATAACTTAATTCCTGAAACTCGGGAACCCATTTACGAATATACTTAAGCTCCTTATCAAATTTTTGCGTCTGCAAGGTGGGGTTGAACACACGGAAATAGGGCGCGGCATCACAACCACTACCTGCGGCCCATTGCCAACCGCCATTATTGGCCGCAAAATCAAAATCCAACAATTTTTCGGCAAAATAGGCTTCCCCCCAGCGCCAATCAATCAATAAATGCTTCACTAAAAAACTTGCGACAATCATCCGAACCCGGTTGTGCATGAAACCTGTTGCATTGAGTTCACGCATACCTGCATCCACAATGGGATACCCTGTTTGACCTTGACACCAAGCCTCAAATTCAGTTGGATCGTTACGCCACTCCATACGATCATACTCCTTACGAAAGGCAGAACCTGAGGAAACATGCGGAAAATGATGTAAAATATTGAAATAAAAATCTCGCCAAATCAATTCGTTTAACCACGTTTCAGACACGCCCAATGCCTTTTGAACTAAACTGCGAATCGAAACAGTGCCGAAGCGAAGGTGGACCGACAACCTCGATGTCGCATCCAAACTTGGAAAATCTCTTTGTGCTTGATATCCTTGAATGAGTTGCTGCGTCACCACTTGCCCCGGAAAAGGAAGACCAGAAGGCTGAAAACCCAAAGATAAAAGACTTGGCAATTCAAAAATTCCACGATAATAATTTGTTTCCTTCTCTGATGGATAATTCACGATGGGATTACCCGCCAAACGCTCCTTCCACTTACGGGAATAAGGTGTAAAAACCGTATAAGGTGTCCCCTGCCCACTCAAGACCTCATCTTTTTCAAAAACAACTTGATCCTTGAAAGTCGAAAATTCGATGGACTGGCTTGCAGCCCATTCCCCAATCGCGCTATCCCGCTTTTGCGCATAACCCTCGTAATCGTGATTGGTGTAAATGGCCTGTATATCGAATTCGTTGGCTAAATCCTGGTAGGCCACAAGCGGAGTTGCATGTTTGACTAAGAGGGATGCACCCAAAGGCTTAAGCGAACTTTGAATTTTTTCGAGTGCATGCAAAATAAATTCCACCCGGGCGTCCGACTTATTCGACAACTTATCTAAAATATGAGAATCAAAAATAAATATGGGCAAAACAGGCCATGGACCTTTCAATGCTTGATATAAACCATGATTGTCTTCGATTCTTAAATCGCGACGAAACCAGAAAATAGAAACTTTATTCTTCACTAGAGTAATTTTAAGGATTCAACCTTGAAACAAACTTAATTGTTTTAAGAATATGACTTGACAAGCCCCCCTTGAAAAGTGTATATTTGTATCTTGCTTAATTTATCATAAACCCATCCGAATGAAATTATCTGAATTCAGATTTGATTTACCCCAAAGCCTTGTCGCTTTAAACCCAACCGAAAACCGCGAAGATGCGCGTATGATGGTTGTGAATCGCAAAGAAAAGACCATTGAACACAAAAAATTTACGGACATCGTAGATTATTTCGGCGAAGGCGATGTTTTGGTAACCAATAATACCAAGGTTTTTCCAGCGCGTCTCTATGGAAATAAGGAGAAAACAGGGGCTCAAATTGAAGTTTTCTTATTACGTGAATTGAATCGCGAGCACCGCCTTTGGGATGTGTTGGTTGATCCAGCTCGTAAAATTCGTGTTGGGAATAAATTATATTTTGGAGATTCCGACTTAGTAGCCGAGGTTATCGACAATACGACATCGCGAGGAAGAACGATTCGTTTCTTATACGATGGTGATCATGATGCTTTAATGCAGGCAATTCATGAATTAGGTGAAACTCCCCTACCTGACGAAATTCGTTTTAAGCGTGCCGCGACAGAAGAAGATCGCGAGCGTTTTCAAACAATTTATGCGGAGCATGTGGGTGCTGTGGCAGCGCCAACAGCAGGTTTACACTTCTCTAAAATCGTCATGAGACGCATGGAGTTAAGCGGAGTTCAGTTTACGCCAATTACTTTGCACGTAGGTCTAGGTACTTTCCGTCAAGTAGACGTAGAGGATCTAACAAAACATAAGACTGACTCAGAGCACTTCATGATCAACGAAGCTACTTGCGAGTTTGTCAATCAAGCCATCGATAATAAAAAACAAGTTTTAGCCATTGGAACGACGGTCATGAAGGCCTTAGAATCTTCGGTTTCAGCAAGCGGTCATTTAAAACCTATTAACAGCTGGACAGATAAGTTTATCTTCCCGCCGTACGAGTTTAAAATCCCGACAGCATTATTAACCAATTTCCATTTGCCTGAATCCATCTTATTAATGATGACTTCGGCATTTGGAGGATATGAATTGATTCAAGAAGCATACAAACAAGCCATCAAAGAGAAATACCGTTTCTTTAGTTATGGCGATGTCATGTTGATCATCTAATTTTTAACCGGTTTGTTTTGAAGAAAATTGCCATCATTGTAGCGGGAGGTTCTGGTCAGCGAATGAACAGCGCCGTCGCGAAACAGTTTTTGCTTCTTCAAAACAAACCGATTTTATTTCACACGCTTACTGCCTTCAAAAAAGCAGATCCAAGCATTGAGCTAATCGTCGTATTGCCCAATAATCAAATCGATTATTGGCACGAGTTATGTGTAAAATACCCGGAAATTCTTGATTTAACCCCGCATCGAATTGTCGAGGGAGGCGAAACACGCTTTCATTCCAGTAAAAATGCCATCGAAAGTATCCAAACAAGCGAGGATGTTCTAGTGGCAATTCATGATGGCGTTCGTCCACTCATTGAACCTCACACGATTAATAAAGCTTTCCAATGCGCAAATGATTTAGGGAATTGTGTCGTTGCTGTTTCTAGCAAAGATTCAATTCGAATCTGGAATGAATCAAAAAAAGCATTTAAATCGGTGTTACGAGATGATGTAAAAATCATTCAAACCCCACAAATATTCTCATTACAAACACTCAAAAAGGCTTTCGCCCAAGATTATTCGCCGGGATTTACCGACGATGCTAGTGTGGTAGAGGCTTACGGGGAAGTCATTCATTTGACGGAGGGAGAATACACCAATATTAAAATTACCACCCCCGAGGACCTTTTGGTGGCGGAGAATATACGACAACCTAAGTAATCATGAATAAGACCTGGAATTGGATTGCCAACCAAATTTTAGCCTACAAAATAGGAATACTTATCATCTTGAGTATTCTTACGGTCGGATTTGTCTATAAAGCAAGCCAAATTCAGTTGAGCTATGAACTAGCCAAAATCCTACCTAAATCCGATGAAAGATTCCAATTGTATGAATCCTTCAAAAAAAAATATGGGGAAGACGGTAATATCATGGTTATCGGTATTGAAAACCCCAATTTATTCAGTCCAAAAGAATTTGATGCTTGGAACAAACTTTACAAAGACATCAAAAAGCAAGCTGGCATCAAATCCATCATTGCATTACCTAATTTACCAACCCTATACCTAGATAGCGCGGCGAAACAATTTAAATCGAAAACTGCCTATCAAGGCAATGATCAGAGCACGCAAGCCGATTTAGATTCATTAAAGGAGCGATTAAATCAATTACCCATCTACCGAAATTTCCTCTTTACAGAGGATTTGAAGGTACATATGATGTTGATTTCGTTGGATCAGAAAACGATCAATAATAAAAATAGAATTACGTTAGTTAAGAATATCAAACGAATTGGTGATGCCTATTCAAAAGAAAATAAGCATGTTCTGCATTATTCAGGCATGCCTTTCATTCGAACTGAATTAACAGCTCAGGTAACCAATGAACTAGTCTTGTTTCTGGGATTGGCCATATTGGTCACCTCCCTTATTCTTTTGTATTTCTTCCGTTCCATTAAGGTCGTTTTCTTTGCCTTAATTGTCATTCTGATTGGCATCGTGGCATCTTTGGCTACTATCGTCTTGTTTGGTTTCAAAATTACACTCCTATCAGGTTTGATACCACCACTCATTGTGGTCATTGGAGTTCCAAACACCATCTTCCTGTTGAATAAATACCATGAAACCTATTTAATTACACAAAATAAGGAAGCCTCGCTAATTGAAAGTGCCAGTACGGTAGGTAGAACTTTATTTTTGGCCAACCTAACCACGTCGATTGGATTTGGTGTTTTTGCATTCACGGGGTCGGGGTTACTGGTTGAATTTGGTGTCGTAGCCGCACTGAATGTGATGTTGACCTTCCTAATTTCACTTTTATTAATACCTATCTTTTTCAGTTATTTAAAAGCTCCACAAGCCAAAGATTTAGCTCATTTTGAATCCAAACGAGTAAATAAAGTATTAACCTACGTCGAAAACTGGGTATTCAGTCATCGAAAATACATCTATAGTTTCATTGGAATTATTTTGTGCATCTCTATCTATGGTTTGAGTAAGATTGAGGCAATTGGCTATATCGTTGATGATCTTCCACAGGATAATGCGATTTACACCGACCTCAAATTCATCGAAAAACATTTTAAAGGGGTTATGCCATTTGAGGTTTCCATCGATGCCCACGAACAAGGTCGTGCCTTAAGTCCCGAAATTTTGGCCAAAATGAAGCGTACCGAAAAGCTGATGGCGAAGTATCCGGAATTTACTCAAGGACTCTCGTTACTAACAGCCACGAAATACCTTTATCAAGTCTACCGGGGAGGTGATCCCAAGTATTTCGTTCTTCCTGGAATCGACGAGCTTTCTAAACTAAAGGAGTTTAACAGCAGCCTAAATGGGAAAAACAACCTGTTTAATGGCTTCCTTGACTCCAAAAAACAATTCACGCGAATCAGTTTTCAAATGGCTGATGCGGGTACCGTTCGAACCAAACAATTATTCGATGAAATCCAGCCGAAAATTGATTCCATTTATCGGACGGATGTAGAAACGGGTGAGTTATTGCCTGCTTCCGACAAACGTGTGTATGATGCAAAAGTGACAGGAAATTCTGTCATCTATGCCTTTCAAACAGAATACCTCCAAAAGAATCTAATTGAGAGTACCTTAACAGCCATTTTCTTAATTTGTATTCTCATGGCGTTATTGTTTAGAAGTTGGCGCATGGTAATCATCTCCACCCTTCCGAGCCTAATCCCTTTAATTATCACTGCTGGCTTAATGGGCTTTTTCCATATTGCTCTAAAACCAAGTACAATCCTAATCTTTTCAATAGCCTTTGGCATTTCGAGTGACGGGACCATTTACTTCCTCACTCGATATAAAGATGAGTGGCTAAAGAATGGAAAAAATGTCAAAATTGCGGTTCAAATAACGATTCAAAAAACTGGCGTTTCCATGTTCTACACGGCGATGATCTTATTTTTTGGATTCTTTATTTTCACAGCTTCTACATTCAAAGGGACACAGGCATTGGGAGTGTTGGTTTCCATCACCCTACTCATGGCGATGATTTGCAATCTCGTGCTATTACCCGCTTTTCTCATGGGGATGAATAAAAAGGATGTCGAGGAATTAATTGAAGAAGTATAATGGAGGAAACAAAATCCATCTATACGCTCCAATTCTGGCTATTATGCTTGAGTAACTTTCTCTTCTCGGCAAGCTTCTCCATGATTATCCCAGAGCTTCCGGATTATTTGGCGAGTATGGGAGGGAAAGCATACATTGGCTATACGATTGCCCTTTTTACGCTGACCGCAGGCTTAAGTAGACCCTTCTCAGGCAAATTAACAGATCACATTGGGCGTGTTCCCGTCATGGCCTTCGGATCACTCGTTTGTTTTCTGTGTGGCGGATTATATCCACTTATCCATACGGTACAAGGATTCCTATTTCTTCGATTCCTGCACGGTATGTCGACTGGCACCAAACCCACGGCTACCGCAGCCTATGTAGCTGATATTATTCCAGAGACCCGACGGGGCGAGGCACAAGGGGGCCTTGGTATTTTCACCGCCACAGGAATGTCTCTGGGGCCAGCCATTGGGAGCTATTTAGCTAGCGAAATCGGATTACAAGAAATGTTCTGGATTTCGTCGCTATTCGCCCTCCTATCCATTGCGATATTAATGCGCATGAAGGAAACGCTACCTCCCGCGATGAAATCCAGATTTTCCTGGAAGCTATTTAAAATCAATTGGGACGATGTTTTTGAACCCAATATTTTACCTGTGTTCTGGATTATGTTATTTGTTTCATTTTCATCCGGGGTAATTGTTACTTTACTCCCCGACATATCCAAACTGATTGGTTGGCATAACAAAGGACTATACTTCACGATTTATACGATTGCCTCCATTGTGGTACGCATATTCTTTTCCAAATCCTCGGATAAATATGGCCGAATACCCGTATTACTTATTTCTACGCTGATTCTTACCGCATCCATGGTTGTCATGCTCATTGAAATGAATACCTATACGGTTGTTAGCTCTGCGATATTATTCGGCTTTGCTTGGGGATTCAATACACCTACCTTAGCGGCCTGGACAACCGATTTAGCCAATAAAAACCACATGGGTCGTGCCATGGCTACCATGTACATCGCACTCGAATTGGGGATCGGATTAGGTGCTTTCTTTTCGGGTTGGATCTATGAAGGCATGCAAGAACGAATCCCCATCCCTTTCTTAATTTCAGGTGTACTTGCCTTGTTATCTTTTTTCTTACTTTTGAATTATCACAAAAACTGGCAAAAAAATGGAATTTAACGA